>CAZIAN010000078.1:0-13696 GCA_964537355.1 uncultured Pirellulales bacterium
CCATGGATATGAACCAACAGATAATGGCGGTCCAAGGGCCGGAGGTGTGATACTTAGCGGAGACCGCGGTCCGCTTTATTCTCACAGTTATTACACATTGACTTTGCAACGCCAGTTTGTTGACGGGCGTAATCAGCCAAAGAGCAACCTCGCACCAAGGTCCATCGGCAGCAGTGCCAGCCCGCTGATTAAAAAGTTCGATGGCAGCCATTACAATGTCAATGCCACGAAGCGCGAACTGGATATGATTCGTTACTGGATTGAATCCGGGGCCCCTTACCCCGGCACCTATGCAGCGTTAGGTTGTGGTATGATCGGGGGATACGCTGAAAACAAGCAGGACCAATCAGATATTAAATGGCCGAGTACAATTGCTGCCGCCGAGGTTATTCAACGGCGTTGCGTACAGTGTCATGACAAGTCGCTACCTTTACCTTTGTCTCTATCGGATAATCGAAACATTCCACCCTGGGATGCGCAACCTGGTTATGTACTTCGACACTTGGTTTATAATCTTACACGTCCGGAGAAATCCCTCATCCTTCTGGCACCCTTGTCGAAGCAGGCCGGGGGTTACGGCCTGTGTAAACCGGTAAACAACAATACCACACAGAACGAACCGGTAATCATTTTCGCCGATACCAACGATTTAGACTATCAGAAAATTCTTGCCCTATGTGTGGCCGGCAGGAAACATCTTGATATAATTAAGCGGTTTGATATGCAGGATTTTGAACCACGACCCGCATACGTTCGCGAAATGAAGAGGTATGGAATTTTGCCGCAGGACATTGCTGCCGAAGCGATAGATATTTATGCGACCGACCGCGCATACTGGCAGTCACTGTGGTATAAGCCCGACATTAATATCAATACAAAATAGGTAGAATCAAATGGTAATAATTATTGAGGATTAACAATGAACGAGAAAAAAACGAAGCTGCGACCATGTATTATTATGTTAATTGTAATGTTGTCTCTGACAACCAATGCCAATTTATCAGGACAGGATTACCTCTCACCCTCGGCGATGGTTGCAGATAACCAGGCCGGAAAACTCTATATCGCTCAGAGCACAGCTAAACAAGTGGCGGTTTTCGAAATCTCTACAGGCACCGTAATCAAGACTTATTCTTTACCTGCGGATCCCAGCGGACTGGCACTATCCCCCGACAAATCACGTCTGTACATTACCTGTGCCGCTCCAAAAGGTCAGGTAAAAGTCATAAATCTGCAAACCGGACAAATCATCAGTACCCTGCCTGCAGGACATACTCCTACGGCACCCGTACTCAGCTCAGACACCAAAACACTGTACGTGTGCAACCGTTTCGATAATAACGTCTCAGTCATCGACCTCGCTTCGCGTAAACAGGTAGCTAAAATACCCGTTCAGCGTGAGCCTGTTGCAGCGGCACTTACCCCGGATGGTAGTTTTTTATTCGTGAACAACCATCTACCGGCAGGCGCCGCCAACAAGGGAAATATAGCCGCTGTAGTCTCGGTTATTGACACCAATAGTAATAAAGTGATAGCCAACATCAAACTTCCCAACGGCACCACAGCATTGCAGGGAATCTGTATCTCACCTGATGGCCGATATGCCTATGCCGCACATATCCTCGCCCGCTATACGGTTCCAACAACGCAGTTGGAACGGGGCTGGATAAATACCAATGCGCTCAGTATTATCGACGTCGAAAGTAAACAATTATTTGATACTGTCCTTCTGGATGATGTGGACAATGGAGCCGCCAATCCGTGGGCTGTTGGCTGTACAAACGACGGTAAATATGTCTGTGTAACCCATGCCGGAACCGACGAATTAAGCATGATAGATGTAAACGCCATGCTGGAAAAAATCAGAAAATACCATGCTGATGAAAAAAACACTCAGAGCAGGACATCGGGGCAGTATAGTTACGGAAGTTATGATACAGCTTCAACACCTACATCAAACATTCCAAATGAGCTGAGTTTTCTTTACGGAATTAGGCAACGTATTAAGCTTTGCGGCAAAGGTCCCCGTGCACTTGCAATTATTGGTTCCAATATTTACGTTGCTGAATACTTTACAGACAGTCTAACCTTAGTTGATATCAATAAAACGGCAGGTATCAAATCTACGGCTTTACCCCTCGGCCCGACACCTCAATTAACACAAAAACGCAGAGGCGAAATGCTCTTCCATGATGCCTCGTTGTGCTTCCAGCACTGGCAGAGCTGCTCAAGTTGTCATCCGGGAGGTGCAAGGGTCGATGCC
This sequence comes from uncultured Pirellulales bacterium, assembly GCA_964537355.1. Taxonomy (GTDB): domain Bacteria; phylum Planctomycetota; class Phycisphaerae; order Sedimentisphaerales; family Anaerobacaceae; genus NIOZ-UU13. The sequence continues at coordinate 2,264 of CAZIAN010000078.1, forward strand.
TTAAACTGGGACCTGCTTAACGATGGCTTAGGCAATCCTAAAAATACTAAAAATCTCCTGTTTGCATTTAGGACCCCACCGGCGATGATTACAGGCGTTCGAGAGAATGCAGATGATGCCGTGCGTGCCGGAATCAGGCATATCCTGTTTGCAGTACGCCCGGAAGAGGAAGTTAATTCAATCGAGGAGTATCTCAAGTCGCTCGAACCGGTTTCAAGCCCTTATTTGGTTAACGGCAAACTTAGCGCTTCAGCCAAAAGAGGACAAAAGATATATAGCAAAGCACATTGTGATTCATGTCATAAGGGAGCATTGCATACGGACCTGCAGCAACACAATGTAGGCACGGGTGAAGGATTGGACAAAGACAGAAAGTTCGATACTCCATGTTTGGTCGAAGCATGGCGAACCGCTCCATACTTATACGATGGACGTGCTGCCACTATCGAAGAAGTTATAGCAATATACAACTCGGACGACAAACATGGGCAAACATCCAATCTCTCGCTTAAAGAGATTACAGATTTGGCTAACTTCGTTCTCTCCCAGTAAAATCTTCGAACACAATATAACAGTAGGAGGATAATAAAATGAGAAAAAGGACATCTTTTCTAAATCTGCTCCTGGTTTCCATACTGTTAATTTTAATCAGCTTCAATACGCTTGATGCCGACGTTTCGGACATAACAATCATCAGTCCTTCAAGTGCAACAGCCGCCGAACGTTTAGCGGCCAAAGAAATTCGCCGATATTTGTATTTGCGGACCGGCAAGCTGCTTTCAGTTGTACAGACAAATAACAGGCCTTCCCTGGAAACACCGCTAATTGTGGTTGGACAAAAAGGCCGTTTCGTTATTAAAACCATGACAGCCAGAAATACAAAACTGGCGACTACCATCCGCTCATTGCAACCTCAGCAATATCTGCTAAAGACAATCTCTACAAGAAGAAGTCCGGTTGTACTAATTACAGGCGGCGATTCTATTGGAACTCTCTATGCTGCTTACCGATTCGCCGAACATCTGGGCGTGCGTTTTTATATGCATGGTGACACAATTCCCGATAAACAGATAGCCTTGAAATTTCCAAAACTGGATGAAAAGGGTCAGCCATTATTTAACATGCGAGGAATCCAGCCATTCCACGATTTCCCTGAAGGACCTGACTGGTGGAATACCGATGACTACAAAGCCATCATTGCACAACTACCAAAAATGCGTATGAACTTCTTCGGACTGCATACCTATCCACAAGGTGGAGTAGGGCCTGAACCTACGGTTTGGATTGGCATGCCCGGCGATTCCAACCAGGACGGAACCGTGAAGTTCAGCTATCCATCAAGACATTTCACCACAGCCAACACCACCGGGGCCTGGGGCTACAAACCGGCAAGGACAGGTGATTACACTTTCGGCGCAGCGCAGTTGTTCGATCGCGACGACTATGGCCCGGACTATATGCGAGGTATGAATCCATGGCCGGAACTTTCTCAGGAAAAAGCAAACGAATTGTTTGACGGGATGGGCAAAACGCTCAAAGAGGCTTTCGAGTATGCCCATTCTCTCGGCGTTAAGACCTGCGTAGGAACCGAAACACCTCTTATAATACCTGACCCCGTAAAAGAGCGGCTCAAAAGCAAGGGTATGAACCCATCCGATCCGTCTGTTGTACAGCAGCTTTACGAGGGTCTGTTCCAACGAATAACCAAAGCATATCCACTTGATTATTATTGGTTCTGGACACCGGAAGGTTGGACGTGGGGCAATCCAAAGGATGAACAAATCGAAGCCACATTAGCCGATTTTCGCGCGGCTATAGCAGCAGCCGCTAAAGTCAAGCTGCCTTTCACATTAGCTACCTGTGGCTGGGTTCTCGGGCCGCCAAATGACAGGGCCTTGTTCGACAATTTCCTGCCAAAAGAAATGCCTGTAAGCTGTATCAACCGCAATGTTGGATTTGCACCGGTCGAACCCGGCTTTGCCCGTATCGAGGGACGGCCTCAGTGGGCCATTCCATGGCTTGAAGACGACCCGGCGCTAATTATTCCACAGCTTTGGGCCGGTCGAATGCGGCGGGATGCAGCCGATGCACTCGCTTACGGATGCACAGGCCTATTGGGCATTCACTGGCGCACGCGAATCCTCGGACCCAATGTATCCGCACTTGCTCACGCTGCCTGGGAACAGAAAAAATGGAATCCTGACTTCGGCAGAAAAACAAAACCGCCGGAACCGAAACTTTCAGAAGTTCGTCAAGGCGGTAATGTCGCCCGGTTCCCCAATAATTCAATAGCGGATACTCAAGAAGACACCCTTTACCAAACGGTCATCTGGGATGTAAAGGCATATCGGCTGAAGGTACCTGACGGTTCTTATATTGTAACACTGAAGTTCTGTGAACCAAATTACGACGCCGTGGACAAACGTGTCTTTGGTGTCAAGCTCCAGAATGAAAAGGTTATTGACAAGCTCGACATCTTCGCTGAAGTTGGCAAAGACAGGGCGCTGGATTACACATTCGAGGATGTAGTGGTGACTGACGGCTTGTTGACCATAGATTTTGTCAGCACAGTAGAGTTTCCCTGTATCGCCGCCTTTGTTGTAAAGGGCAAAGATATTACAAGGAAAATTAACTGCGGAGGGCCGGCATATAAGGACTATCAGGCAGATTTGCCTGCTTCAAGCTCCGACGACAGACCTCGCGATCTGCCGGCACGCGATTTCTACGCAGACTGGGCCCTGACGCAATTCGGACCTGAAGTGTTTGTACCGATTGCGGAATTATTCACAAAGCTCGACGGAGGCCCAATGGCACCAGACGGAGGAACAAGGGCCGCTCATCTGCCGCGGCCTTCTACCTGGGTAAATGGTCCGGGCGGCATAAATCCTGATAAAAGACCCTGGACTCAGGTTAGTAACGAGTATACATTCATCGAGAAAATGGCCGAATTGCGCCCGCATGTCAAAGGGGCGGGCAACCTCGAACGATTCGATTACTGGCTCAATAACTTCCGCTATATACGGGCTGTTGGACACGTATGCTGCACATGGGCCGAATCCAACGAAGCGATGACAAAAGTCAAAAACGAAAAGCAACCCGATGAGCAGAAGCGATTAGCCCGTAAACTCGCCCTGCCCTTAAGGAGAGAGTTAGTCTATCAGGTCTCTGAAGTACATCGATACCTTTTGACAACCGTTACTACTAATGGAGCTATGGGCAATTTAACTAATTGGCAGCAGCATATAATGCCTAAATTGCTTACTGAATCCGGTCAGGAGCTGACCAAAATCCTGGGCGAAGCCCTGCCCTCTGACGCAATACCTTCGAATACATATAACGGGCCGTTACGAATCATTGTCCCAACCGTTCGTACTTGCCTTAATAACACCGAGGACTTAAAGCTTAAAGTAATCATCCTCTCAAAGAACCACCCTGAAGACGCGGCACTCTACTGGCGAACCATGGGTAAGGGCACATACAATAGAATCCCCTTGAAACACATTGCACGAGGAGTTTATTCAGTAAAGATTCCCGCCAAACAGATTGAAAATGACCTTGAATACTATGTCAAAGTAAGCTCAACTAATGGCCGGCAGATTACTTTCCCAGCTTCGGCGCCAAAAATTAATCAAACAATAATAGTCAATGATATTTCTTTACCTAATTGATCGATATTGAAAAGGAGAAATGAATATGAGTAAATATGATTATACTCGTCGCCATTTTCTCAAAACCATAGGTTTGTCAGCCGCCGCTTTTGCCGTTAAAAGTTCAGTAAACTCTACAAAGCTTTTTGCCAACGGGATCACAGATAAAAAACCGAATATCGTTTTCATATTAGTTGACGATTTAGGCTGGATTGACACGGGTTGTTACGGCAGCAAGTACTACGAAACGCCGAATATTGACAAACTTGCTGCTGAAGGTATGCGGTTCACCGATGCTTATGCCGCATGCGCAGTCTGTTCGCCGACCCGTGCCGCTGTTATGACAGGGCGCTATCCGGCCCGCCTCGGCGTTACCGACTGGATTCGTTCACGCTTCCAAGGAGGCGAAATCCCTGAAAATAAAAAGAACCCCACTGAATATGTTGGCGGTAAAAATAAAAAGCTGTTGTGCCCGCCCAACGCACTGTGGATGGAACTCGATGAAATCACCATTGCCGAAGCGCTCAAATCGGCGGGATACACCTCATGCCACATTGGTAAGTGGCACTTAGGCGCGGATGACTGGTACCCGGACAGGCAGGGTTTCGACTTCAACATCGGCGGCTGCGACTTCGGCCAGCCACCCAATTATTTCGACCCATATTTCCGAAAAGACCAGGGACCAATCCCGACACTGGAACCTCGTAGCAAGGGTGAATATCTGACCGACCGCGAAGCTGATGAGGCAGTCAAATTTATTCACAACCAAAAAGACAAACCTTTCTTCCTTTATATGGCTCACTATGCCGTCCACACACCTATCCAGGCCAGGAAAGAACTGATTGAAAAATACAAAGCGAAACCACCTACAAACCAGAAGAATCCGACATACGCCGCAATGGTTGAGAGCGTAGATGATGCCGTGGGCAAAATTTGTTCGGCGATTAACGAGCTTGAACTGGCCGAAAATACAATCATTTTCTTCACCAGTGACAACGGTGGTCTGCTCGGCCCAACAAATAACGCCCCACTGCGTTCCGGCAAGGGCTTTCCATATGAAGGCGGTATCCGCGAACCTTTGATAGTGCGATGGCCAAAGGTTATTAAACCGGGAACAATCAGTCATGAACCGGTAACCAGTGTCGATTATTTCCCGACCATTTGCCAGGCCGCAGGTGTTCCACTGCCAAACGACCGTGACATAGACGGCGTTTCACTCCTTGACCATCTAAAATCAAACGGTACTCGGGAATTAAACCGTCGTGCGCTATACTGGCACTTCCCTCATTATCGAGGCGACATTGTTCCCTACAGCATCATTCGAGAAGGTGACTGGAAGCTCATCAAAAGATATGAAGGCAAACCATTCGAACTGTTTAATCTAAAAAGCGACATCTCCGAGGTAAACGACCTTTCAGAGATATTGCCAACGAAGACCAGGCGGCTCGATACTAAATTAAGACGCTGGCTGCGACTCACCGGCGCCAAACTGCCCAAACCGAATCCAAACTATGACTCGAATAACTCTTGACGGGAAAGCAAAAAATAGAAGACTTCAGTAAAAGGAAATTATATTATGAAACGACGCAATTTTCTCAAAGCTATCGGTGCCGGTGCCGTCTCTATGACACTGCCGGGATATACGAATGCCTCCGGACAGGCTGTCGATAAGAGTACTCGACCCAATATCCTGTGGATTTTGTCCGAAGATATCTGCCCCGACCTTAGCTGCTACGGTACACCCGCCGTAGAGACTCCAAATCTCGATAAACTCGCCGACCAGGGCGTCCGCTTCACCAACGCATTTACTACAAGTCCGGTTTGCTCTACCAGCCGCTCGGCTATGATTACCGGTATGCATCAAGGTTCTATTGGTGCACACCATCACCGCAGCCATCGTGGGGATGGATACATATTACCGGAACCGGTCCGGCCGATAACAGAATACTTCCGACAGGCAGGGTACTTCACTGCTAATGTCAAGACCGCCGCTCCCGGAGTACGCGGCTCGGGCAAAACGGACTTTAACTTTAAGTACAGTAAAGTTTTTGACGGTGATGACTGGAACCAGCGGGCTCCAGGCCAGCCGTTCTTCGCACAGCTATCAATCAGTATGACGCACCGCGGTGGACAGTGGAAGGGTCTTGATAAAAAACTCGATAATCCTGTTGATCCGAATAAAGTCGAGTTGCCCCCGTACTTTCCAGACCATCCGATAGCACGGGCAGACTGGGCAACGTATTTAAATTCTATCCAGATGATGGATCAATACATTGGAAAAATCATGCAGCGTCTCGATAACGAGGGGCTAACAGACAACACGGTTGTAATCTTCATCGGCGATCACGGCCGTTGTCATGTCCGCTGCAAGCAGTGGCTTTACGATGGAGGAATTCGGATTCCTCTGATTGTACGCTGGCCCGGCAAATTAAAAACTGGCAGTGTAAATGATAACCTGGTTAGTTCAATCGATATTTCTGCAACAGTTTTGAAAATTGCAGGTATTCAACCGCCAAAACATCTGCAGGGTCAGGTTTTTCTCGGTCCAGATGCAAAGAAGCGGGAATATATCTTTGCAGCTCGCGGTCGATGTGATGAAACCATAGAGTGTATTCGCTGTGTCCATGATAAACGCTATAGCTATATTCGAAATTACATGCCGTACCGCCCTTGGATGGCCCTTAATCTCTACAAGGACACCAGCTACCCGATGCGGGATCTCCTTCGCAGCCTGTATGCTGAAGGCAAACTTAATCAAGATCAGGTGAAATTCATGGCGCCGACAAAGCCGCCGGAAGAATTATACGACCTTAAAAATGATCCTTACGAACTTCATAATCTGGTCAACTCACCCATGCATCAAAATGTTCTAACGCGTATGCGCGCGGCCCATATTAAATGGATGCATCAAACTGGAGACATAGGTCTGATTCCTGAACCGGAACTGGAGGATATTTATCTCAAATACGGCAATGGCTATGACATATTGGCCCAGCCGGAAAATCACGACCTGATTGACCGCATTCGACAGGTTATAGAGCTCGCTGAATCCGGTAAATCGTCGATACCGGAACTCATAAATGCTATGAAGGATAAGAGACCGTCGGTACGCTGGTGGACAGCAATCGGTCTGGGTAATATGGATTCGGACGCCGAAGCTGCCAAAACCGTATTACAAAAAGCTTTGCAGGACAAATCCGCTTCGGTCCGCATTGCCGCGGCACGAGCATTCTGCAGGATGGGTAGAAGCCGGCAAGTCATGAAACTTTTAGTAAAGGAGCTGCAAAACAAAGATAATAAAATCGTCCGCCACTATGCTGCTCTCGAGCTGGAAGACCTCGGCGACAAAGCAGGAGAATTCATAGAAGAGATTCGGGCCGCACGAAATGACAGTTACGATGGTGTCAAACGAGTAGCCACCCGTATTGTAAGCACGCTGGAAAAATAAATCACGGCTAATCCGTAAGAAATAATCCGGATCTCAAAATAACATAATTAGCATTTGTTAACCATCAAAGACGAGTCGCAGTGCTAAATACTGGGCATAATATTGTTCTCACTTTAACTTAATAGGTACACCGTTATTACGGGCCTGAGTTATGAATGACTTCAATTCTTCCAGCAGTAGTTGTACTTGCTGAGTATCCTCAAGCAAACCTTCATAAAATCGCCCATCATTAATTAGCTTGGCTGCACTGCCCTGGCCGTTGTTTATTTTCTCTAATATCATCCGCATTTGCGCCGATGCTTTACCTATTTCTTCACTCGTATCAACCATCGCAACAACGAGTTCTTCTGTTTTACTATCCACATTCTTCAAAGTTTCCGTCCCGGCAACGGCAAATTTTCGGAATTCTTCTATTGTCTGCTTAGCTTCACGTGATGCCTCAGTAAGATTAGATATAGTTTTCTGGAGGTTTTCTTTGTTGCTGCGATTGCCAAGTATATCATTGGCATTAGCAATGAGAGCCTTGAGGCCCTCTACCAAATCATCCAGCTTTTTTTGGCTTTCCTCCGGAAAAAACTCACTTGTTATACCAGTCGAGCCCTGTAGTAATATTTTATCCACCAAATAAACTGTCTCCGGCCGATTCGGATCTAATGGCTCCGCGGGTTTCTCCGGGTTTTGTTTAATTTCAATATAACTGCTGCCCAGACCCCGGCTCATAAGTTTTACTTCAATATTAGAGGGAATATTAACATACGCCTTGTCGATACTAAGGATGACTATTGTTTGATAATACTCTAAACCGGTCACCATATCCTTTCGTCTCTCAGGCGCCATAACCTTCGTAACCCTGCCGATTTGATAGCCGCAAAAGCGCACGGGCGTATCAGTCTGCACTCCAGGCGCCGTCGGGAATTGAACGTAAACCTCAAAAGAACCCATCTTGGTAAATGCAGTAGGCAAATCACCGAACTTAAATATCAGCCATATAAGCGCACAAACACCTACTACCACAAAAACGCCCACAATCATATTGCGTCTTCTTTGGGTGGTCTCATAGTCACTCACTGTTAAGTCCCTTTCATGTCACTGCGACCTTCCATAAACAACTCCCTTATGGCACGTAAAGGATAGCCGCTGTCGTTCAGTTTTTTTATCAGTTTAATTCGTTCAATGCCCCTTTCATCAAACATCCTCCTCCCGCTCGGTGTTACTTCTGTCGGCTCCAGGAGCCCAACCATAAGATAATATTGCAGAGATTGCCGAGAAATGCCAGCTTTTTTTGCGGCTATTCCTATAGATGACAAATTGCCTTTACTGCTCAATGCTCATCCCCAAAAATGAAAGAACATAAAGTAACAATATTATGGTGAATAAAATTGTACTATATTCCACCAAAAGATAACAATTACAAAAATGTGCTCAATATAGAGAAAACGGCAAATGCTGTGTATAAACTCTCGATCAGCGTATAAAAACAGCCGTTTCACTGCTATTGATTACCATAACATATATCGACAACTATATTAAAACGCATTGAACTTTTATGGATTCAATCAACTTCAAGGCTGATTTATTAATGTTTTTTGGCGTGAATTCATGGTTTGATGCCGGGTGTAGGGGAAGCTGCCTGCCAGTTAGCAGGTGCATTACCCGAATGATTCTGGTCTGTAAATACTCTCTGAAGCGCATCACCTGCACCATCGGCAGCCTCGGGCCAGGGTGCCACATCAGAGTAAATCACTTCATCCACAATGACCCAGCAAACAGACTGGCCCGGTTGGTCCGGCGATAAAGGGTATTCCAGCGCAAGTCGTTCACCGCTATTGGAGAGAGAGCCTGACCATGGACCAACTATCTGTATGCCGGCGGTTAACAAACCGACATCATACGCGGCAATAAAGGAAGCCAATCGAGTGGTTTCCAAAGCCGGATCGAAGCCTACTATTATTAATCTACCGTCAGCTCGAATCGATGTGCCCGCAGGAAATGTGTAATCCACAGCTCCATCCAGTCGCCAGGGGCCTTCGGCATTTTCCAGATTAACCATGCCTGCCGTGGGATTATATAACTCGATATACTCTTCATTAAACTCTAAAGGATGATACATAAACTCGTTAATTACTACATCCAAAAAAGGATTTTCGTTTGCAGCATCCTGCGATTGTGCCATAGCAAGCCAATACGCCCCGCCATCAGGGTAACGTCCAAGAGATATGTCGTTATCCTGACCATTAAATCTGATACTGTCAACTACGCGATCTTCCGAACTGCCGGGCAGATAAGAAAGAACAACTTCTTCGCCGGCTTTATTCAAACCAAACCCGCTGCCGATGGGATTATGAAAATCATTTACCTCGTCAAAACTAATCCAACCATAGCCGCCAATATCAATCACAGGAATAGCCCACTTCTTCAGCTCACTGATGTCATCGCTGAGATACCAGCCCAGCAGATTAATACTTGTTCCTGTGGTATTATAAAGCTCTATCCAGTCCCTTGAATCATACTGTGGATGCTGAGGATCACTATAATTTGTATGTGCCATAATTTCATTAAGGACAACGGTAGTTATCGTTTCAGGGTCATCCAGAACCGGTGAACCACCAATATATGTACTCGCACGCCAGTTACCACCATAGTTCAGCGATCCATCATGCTCACCAGGTATCGCATCATCCAAAGGTACCAGTGAATGACCACCACCATCGGCTGAAAGTGGCCAACCCCGGCCGTCACTGTATTCGAACTGTGCAATGACCCCGTTCCAGAAATCTTCCAGGATTATGCTTTCTCCGCTGTTTGACAGATTGCCGGAATATTCGCCGGCGATTCTATCAGACATGCTCAAACCATACCGAGATGTAAAAGCAGCTTCATCCTTGACAACAAGAACAAACTCGCCGGGCAAAAGACTCATAATGCCGCCAAGACCGAAATCAAATGTAATACCCTCAACAAAGGAAACAAAAGTCAAATCAATGCTTTCGTCACCGATATTCCTTAATTCGACAAATTCGTATTCATCGTTATCTATCGAATCGCCTATAGCCGTCCCGGAAGGATTATACATTATTTCGGTAATTCTCAGGTTCTCCAGAATACCTGCTGAAAGCGGCTCACCGGCAACAAACTGTACTGGCTCGGACCAGTGACTCCATCGGCCGCTGGTATCTTTCATCCGGCAGCGAACCCTGTATGTATTTCCAACATTGACTGCACTGGCCGGTATTTGTATGTCACGATTGAAGTGCGTAATCTCCTGGCTTTCCCAATCGGCATCTATCTCGTATTTCCCCGGCTTCCGGCTGTAACTGAGCGGCGTACTCGGTGGCTCATCTGGTTCAGTCGGCTCAGAAGTCAATCGAATATCAATAAAACAATCGGAACTGTTGCTAAGATAAGAATTGATTACCTGAACTGCGACCACGTTTGTACCTGAAACAAGATAACTTTGTGCCTCGGGTAAAGTAAAAGTAGTAAAATCATGATTTTCTGAACGGTTACTGACAACCGCATCAAAAGGTAGTTCCGCTGAATGCGTGTTACCGGATACGACATGGACACCATTAATCCAAATATTGACACCATCGTCGTACTTGGCTTCCAACTTCAATGTCCCGATTTCATCGATGTTTGTTATATCGAATGTCTTTCGCAGATATACGGTCGTATATTTGCCCCTCATATCACTTAGATTAGTAACAATAAATGATTCGCCGTATCCGATTGCCGTTTTACCCCTTAGCCAGTTCGAGTCGTCAAAATCGATCTGACGCCAGGTATCTCGCCCCCTTGATGGCTCTTGCGTACCTTTGAAATATTTCCACTCGTCACCGTCCTCTATCAGCACGACGCTTTGATCTTGATCTACAGGCACAACCTGTGAGCTGGGATTTACTTCAGCAATACGCCATTTCATCGCAGCAAAGGTTCCGCTGCCCTGCGGGTCACTAAAAGGACTTGTCTCAAACGTAAGTGCATTGATAGGAAAATCAGGTCCACAGGTAGCTGTTATGCTGGGAGTCGCCGGTAGAGCTGCATCATACGTGGGTGTATCAAACGCCCGGTTTTTTGAGATAACATAATCTTTCATTATCTGAGCCATTCCGGAGAAGTCTTTGGATGCCGCTTTCTGATAAAATCTGCCCTGGCCTGCCTTGGAAGAAGCTGTGCGAGAAAGATACTTCGGATAGGCATCATTACCCATAACCCAGTGGTAATCCCACATGGCCCGGTCTGCATCCACTATTGAAAGTCCACCGCCGGGGTCGTCAATGATAGAAGCAAATTCGTCAATTAGCTGATTCATCTGATCAGGATTATAGAGCAAATCCT
>CAZIAN010000079.1:0-13686 GCA_964537355.1 uncultured Pirellulales bacterium
TTCATGCGCCGATCGGGCTGGATATCGGTGCGGTTACCGTGCCGGAAATTGCTGCAAGCATTACTGCTCAGTTAATAGCTGTCCGCCGCAAAAGAAATCCCAATTCATCAACGGACCAAAAGGGACTGCAATGATTTGTGCGATAGTTCTTGCCGCGGGCCGCTCGCGCCGAATGGGCGTACAGAAGCTTCTTTTGCCCTTCGGCAGTAAAACAGTCATTGCCCATATAGTCGATCAGTTAACAGCAAGCTCTGTTGATGAGGTTCACGTGGTTGTGGGTTGTCATGGCAAACGGGTAAGCCGGGATTTGTCCAGCCGGCCGGTTTCTATTGTTAATAATTCCAACTACAAATCCGGCATGTTGTCTTCCGTACGCTGTGGACTGCAAGCCATGGCCCAGCAATGCAGAGTGGTTTTAGTAGTACTGGGTGACCAGCCATCTGTTACCACAAAACTAATCGACCAAATGCTTCAAACTTTCGATTCTACTGAAAAGCAAATCCTAGTGCCGCTCTATCAAGGCAAACGAGGCCATCCCATTATTTTTTCAGCGGCCTATCGTAAAGAGATTTTGACGCACTATGGTAATGTTGGTTTACGAGGGCTTCTGTATGCCCACAAAGATGATATTTTTGAATTATCTGTGACAGCTTCAGGAGTTTTGTCTGATATGGATTATCCCCAAGACTATCAACGGGAACTTGCCTTACTTAAAGAAAAAAACGAAGATAATATCCCCTTCGAAGACCAGGCGAAGTAGATGTGACTCACTAAAGCTGCTAAAGCCAACGAACGAGGCCGACGCGACTCGAACGCGCAACCTTAGGATCAACAAGCCGACGTCTGGGCTTGTAAGTGTTTGTGATTGAGATGTATAAGACTGTTAAAAAGAACTTATGAAACTAACCGAAAGCCAGCGTAGAACTGAAGTAGCACAAAAGGTGAAGCACTCGTGCAAATTCTGGTGCAGGAGGATAGCTCATACACTTTCTAAGTGATCATAAGAGGCAAGTATTGATGTCTACTATCTTACTGCTAACTCATGTCTTGGTTTGGAAAATGGGATTCAGGGATTTCGCCATTTGTTTGACTTTTTCAATATCATCAATTGAGATCGGCTTGAGACTCATGGCCAAATCCACAGCCATGCGAAATAGCGACTCCTCACCTGGCGGTATAGCAGCTGTTATAGGTTGGCTAAGGGTAAAGTAAAGCCCCAACCTTGCTTCCTCTCGTTCTGTAAGAGGCTGATACCAGCACTTTGAGTATTCTTTGCGTGATGGGTCGTCCTTAGGCCATCTTTGTCTCGCCAAAGACTTCAGTGCAAGTCTTGCCACCCCTTTGGATTTCGCAGTGGCAATTACCTTGTGGCCGAAATTTCCTTTATAGAATGTGGCGAAATTAATAGGAAATAGAATAGAATCGAAATCGAACCGTTCCATTGCAGCGAGAGCTGCTTCCTCAGAATGGGCAGAAAAACCAAGATAACGAATCTGCCCCTGCTTTCTTGCTTCGATAAATACCTCCATTGCTCCACCTTTGGCAAAAACAGTATCCACATCCTTTTTGACATCTGTAATAGCGTGAAGCTGATAAAGATCAAAGTAATCCGTACGTAATCGTTTGAGCGATTCTTTTAACTCTGCTGCCGCACCCACTCGCTTGCGCTGTGTTGTTTTACATGCCAGGAACACCTTTTTACGATAGGGCTCCAGTGCTGGGCCAAGCTTCAACTCCGCATTGCCATAAGTTGGTGCGACATCGAAATAATTAATCCCTTTCTCGAAAACCTCAGCCACCACACGATTGGCATGCTGCTGCTCCGCATCCTTAACCACAATCCCTCCAAAACCGATTATTGATAGTTTCACACCGGTCTTACCATACTCTCTCTGTGGAAGTTTTGTAGAGTTTGTGGAATAGCTATTACGTTGTAATTCATCTGCCACGGAAGTACTTTGCAGCATTCTGTTTACTGTTATCGAACCGGCTGCAAACGTGCTTTTTTTAATGAATTCTCTACGTTTCATACACTGCTCCTAAATAATCATGTGATTGCGTTGGCTTCTACTTCCAAATCAAAGCTTTTAATATGAATATTGTACACTACAGTTGCATTCTCTGAAAAGGACAAACTATTTCTGAGAACAACATTACTAAGCGTAATGGTGGGGATGTGAATGTGCCTTATAGAATATCGCATGATGAAATATCTGCTACATTCCCTGATCTTCGGGCATTACAAGAATACGCGGGATCGCCACATGGTCGGGTTGTTCGAGCACGAAGCGAATCGCTCGACCGATATCTGCCGGCTGAACAAGAGCTTTAATGCTGAGCAGGTCCTTGGGATGAACCGGGAAGTGATCCTGTAAGTGTGTATCAACAAGGCCTGGCTCGAGGGCGCAGACGCGTACACCCGTGCCAGCCGCCTGCATACGCAGGTCTTCAGTTAGCGCTTCGACAGCGTACTTTGTACCGGCATAAGCACCTGTTGTCTTACGCACCTTCGTACCAAGGATGCTTGATGTATTGATCAGGTAGCCACTGCCCTTACTTAGCATATGACGCATCGCAACAATCGCCAATCGATACACCGCCTCTACATTGATGCGTATCATCCGGCATACCGATTCGAGGTCAATATCCTCAGCCTTGCCGACAATCATTACGCCTGCGTTGTTAAACACAACATCACACGAGCCGAATTTTTCTGTTGCAGTGTCAATCAGCTTCTGTGGTAACGACTCATCGGTTATGTCACCGCCTATGGTGGCTACTTCCGTATCGAGCTGCACAGCGATTTTGTCCAGCAATTGTTTGCGCCTACCCGTGAGCACCAGCTTCATTCCCGCATTAGCCAATTCGCGTGCCGTACCTTCGCCAATACCACTCGATGCACCCGTGATGACTGCGACTTTGCCTTCGAGTTCCATATAATGTGCCTCTAATTTATAGCATTACTATTATTGGATTAACGTAATTATACTACATTGTGCTTGCCAATCAAGGATAACTATTCGTTAACAAATCGAGGATTTAAGCCTTGGTATCCTGAGTGTCAATAATAGTGTTACCTACCAAAACTCCTGACTACCGGATAAAAAAAAGAGCACGGGAAACCATAGGCAACGCGAGACACTGACCTTATATTAATATCATGTATCAAGCGTTATCGTATGCTCAAAACACTCACGGCCTCAAAACGGAGCTTCAAGTAGTTCAAGTTGTATATGATCAAGCCATAAGTCTATACACGTGGCCGTGTCGTTGGAACCCCGCTCGAGAGCGAGATGCCCGCCAGCAGTCTCCACCGAGGTTTCGAGGGTGGTTGCGAGTCGCTGCCACGTTCCGGAATTGCTCATATCGTATGAGTTCGTGGGGCAGTTCATGAGCCATTTGCCTTCGCGATCCGCCAGTCCAATTTTGAGATAGGGTGGCAGCCCGTTGGGTTCGAGGGCCGTCACCTTCAACCAACAGGACAAGCGATACTTGCTTGCCGGTAGAATCGGCAAGTCGAGCGTGTGAGACACATAGTTCCAACCGCGAGCTTGTTGGCCCGCAACATGCAAGCTGGATCTGCCGTCATGGAATGTAGTGTTATCAAGACCTGATTGCAGACTTTGGCTACAGTTCCAACGGTGATTGGCAGTCTCAAACTGCTGCTGATATACGATCCCAGTCAGTCGTTGTGCGGCCACGCCGGTGATCCGGCAAAGGTCGTATCGATCCGCCTGGTCCCGGCCCGCCAGACCCAGCAGAATATTGCGTTCGGTTCGTTCGGGAAGCCGCATGGCGACTTTCAGTGTGTAGTCACCCTCAAGCAGACCTGCTGGGATTCGGATCAACGTGCGCTCGACAGTCTCTTCGCCCGGCAGCCAGAGGGTGGTGGGTTTTGCAGGGAAATGTTCCTGCGTTGCAACGACTCTGCCCTCACTATCGTGGAGTGTAAATTCCAGGGCGTAACTCTCATAGCAGGGTGCGATGCCGATGTTCGTCCAGGTATGCTCAATCAAGAGACGCCCGGGCGTCCGATTGCTCAGATGGAGCCGGACCGGTACGCGTAATTTGGTCATGATAAAGCGAAAACCAATCTTGCGCGCAGCATACAGGAAGAGCTCCTTGACCTGCAAGGGTGCCTTATCCCAGTCCTGCAGTGAGAGAATATTCGTGTTGAGATATGAGATGGGATCACTCAAGCCCTGCTCTACGGTCTCACGCAGGTCCCATTCCTTCTCCAGCATGCTGCGGTAGGAACTGTGAAACTCGTAATTGCAGATCACACCCCGGCGAGAATAAGGATGGTAGTAGAGTTTGCCAACGTTGTTACTCGGACCGCCGGGTGCGAGACCATCCTGACGGAAATGGCAGTGGCGCAGAGCCGCGTAGTCGTTTATCTCTGGATAGGATCCCACGTTCAAAAAGACGCGCGTATTGGGAAAGGCCTCGGCGTGCGCATCAATGACGCGGCGATAAGCGGCAATGTATTTTTCCCGAGTGAAGCCAGTCTGTTCCAGTTGCTCCGGTGTCCAGCGTCCCTGCATGTGCAGACCCAGATGCATCTCGCCCCATTCGCCGATTCCGCCGATATCCACATATTCCAGGCCCGGTCGGCTGTTCAGATAGCGGCCCAGGCGCTGAATGAATTCGCAATGGAGCTTAAGGTAAAGCGAGTCCCAGAAAACAGGATCCACCTGCTCTTGGGCGCGCAGACCACGGTGCAGCACGCTCGGCACACCTTGGTTGAATATCCACTTGGGGGTGGCGTATGTTCCGCGATAATGCGTGCTTTCGGACATCACGCGAAACGCTACACGTTTGCCCCGTTGCCGAACCCAAAAGTCGAAAATTGGCTCGAAATAGGCATCAAAGCCGGTTCCCGGACCCTCTGCCTCAAGGTCGTTCCATGTAGGCCTGAAATAAACCACATCGCAAAGTGACAACACCCAGGCGTCCGGTTCGGGTTTGTAGCCCAGACCGCTGCCGCCAGCCAGGTAGAGTCCCATTCCGGGATTGAACAATATTGCCTCTGAAAGCGTGGGAGTGATTTCACGGAACTCGATACCAGGTTGTGGGGCGGCCGGAACTGGGCCAACGGATACAACTATGAGCAGAAGCACCAGTCTTCGGAAGGCCGCGGTGCTATGACACAAGGCTATTGGTTCAGCTACTGCTTGGCCACCGAGGGCAACTCCGTCTCTTTTATTTGTGTTACAGGTGATACCCTGCTTTGAACGATATGGCTCCATTCGCTTGTACTTCTTCATGGGAGTTATTATAATGAACGGTAACGTAAAAATCCACTGTGGTTTTCCCACATAATAATTTAATCCCTGTTGCGCATGAGTTTGTCACAAGATCGAGCGAAAGGAATGGAGCATGATGTCGAAGTTTGTAATGAGAGTCGCGCCCGTTGTGACTATGTTTGTCTCTGTAGCTTCCCTTTCACCCATACAGCCTCATATGTCAGGAAGGTGTATATGGTGAGACATAAATGTATCAGAGATAGTTCTTTTGAAGATATCAATCCAAAAAACGTGGCAAAAAAACCACGAATAGTTAATTCATCTCGGCAGCCAGGGAATAATCACATCATAGTTCGGCTGAGCATTGCGATGCCATTTTAATGTCCACAAGTCGTACAATCCAACCTTCCGCATCGAACTGTCCATAAAACACATGTTGATGGCCCGACTATGCCGGTCTATAGCGAAGCGGCACATACTGCTGCTCCAGGCTGCCGTGGGATTGATCTCCCACCAATCGCGCATGATAGGGGGTTTACTCTCATTCTCAAACGAGGGGTGGGCAGGATCCGGATGATTCGCAGGCTGACCTCCATACCAGGTACAATCGCCCAGTATGGGGATGCCGCTGTTGTTCTTGCTGAGGTCGGTTTTCCAATGCAGTTCCGGTGCATTCAGCCATCCGTCATCGCCCGGCTCCAGAGTGTTGATCCAGTGATTGACGCCGTAGCTTCCAAAATCATCTTCAAAGAAGTATTTTGTAGGGATTCCAGGTCCCCAGACTCGCTTGGCGCTGCCATAACGCCTCCAATTGGGATTTCCGGTTGCCGGGTCCTCCAGAAAACAGGGCTGGGTCGCTTCCGGACAGGTGCGGAATTTTCCCATGTTACCGTACAACAACCCTAAAGCCCGCATCCAGGTGCCGGCGGGATCCTGCCTTTGACAGTACTCGATCCAGTACTCGTTGTTGTTATCCATCGTGTACATGGCGATGATTGTTGCCCACTGTTTTAGATTGGTCTGGCAGGCTGCTCCTCGAGCCTGAGCGCGAGCCTTGGACAAAGCCGGGATTAACAAGGCCAATAATAGGGCAATGATGGAGATAACAACCAGCAATTCGATCAGTGTAAAAGCGTCTCGCTTTTTCATAGGCACCTCTTTTGTTGCAGTCGCAGCATAATTTTATAGCAGAGCATCAAAATATAGCACACCTTTCTTCTGCTCATTATGATATCTTACTGGACTCCATTGGATTCTGTCCAGAGTGATTTTATGATATTCAAGGTCCGATCAACAAGGACATTTCCACCTTCAGGACCGACAAGACTGCTGTGGACAATAGCGCTGTAGTGGCCTCCTCGAATTGCCTTCTCCGTGGGGAGATAAGTTCCCGGTCCCACCAATTGTACGACAAATGTCTGAACCGCTTTACTTCGAGCTTTTATTCGAAAGACACTGAGGATGAGAATTCTGTTGGCTTTGGGCACAGGACTCAGACTCGGTGATATTGACTCAATAAGAGTCTCTGATATTTACTTTGAAAAAAGCTCTATCACTACGAGGAGCAAAAAGACCAGGAAGAGTATGGGCTCACGACCTGTCCCGGTTCCGATCATGGCTGAGCTAAAGAAATATATTTCCGGATTAGATGCTAAACAAGAGAAGATATATAATGATAATTTCAGCCGGTACAGATGGAAAAAGATACGTCACAAACTTGGTTTGAACGATTTCAAATTTCATGATTTACGCAAGACCTTTGGTTCTGTACTTGCTAAGAAGGCGTATCCACTGCTGTAACCCAGAAATTGCTGGAGCATTCTTCACCAGATTAGCGTGTTTGGCCTGTTCTCTTTACAATATTCAGCATGAGGTACTGTAAACATATACAGAAGAATAGTCTCGTGGGTAAGCTCGGCCTTTCAATGTCTCCTTTGTCATGTGTGCGGCATTTCTCCCCGATGTGGAATCTTGCCCCACTTTGCAAAATTAAATCCTGAACAAAGCATTACAAAGCTATGATAAATTCTGCATAGTAATACCACTCCTTGTCCATAAATACCGCTTATTGGGTACGTTTCAAAGTCCTTTCTTCCTATGCTTAGTTTTGGCATTGAATTTGCTTAACATTCTATTGAGAACTAATAGAACAATGACACAGAAAAGGGATGCGTGTCATGGAATTCTCAGCGACGAGCAACAAGCCAGTGGGCGGTTGCGGTTTAGAAATTAGTTCCTTAGAAACGGCAGCTTAAATAAGACAGATAATAAATAGGATTTATGAGGAAGCGAAAAATGAGCAATATAGATTCTATTGAACAAACGACAAAAAAGAATTTCACGGCTGCGAGTCCACCGCACATCTTACTTGCAGAGGATGACAAAGAAATGCGCACCTTTTTAGCTCAATCGCTTCGTACAGCCGGCTACAGGGTTAGCGAGTGTCCTGATGGTTGGAATTTGCTCGAACACATTAGTTCTTTCATTCTTCCCGATTCCAGAAAACACGAGAAAGTTGATCTCATGATTTCCGATATCCGAATGCCTGGCCTCACAGGGATTGAGATCCTTGAAGGCATACCGCAAACTAATGGATTTCCGCCTATGATCCTGATTACCGCATTCGGTGATGAAGATACCCATGCACGAGCAGAAAAGTCTGGTGCAGTAGCAATGTTTGACAAGCCTTTTGAGATTGATGACTTGTTAGCAGAAGTACACAAAATCGTGACGCTTTCAAAGTAACTGCTATGTTGAATTGAAAAATATTTTAATAAACACAATAAACGAGAACAACCGTGAATAAGAAAAGACACAAACAAGATACGAAGAAACAATCACCCCAGCGGCCTGTAAGGCCCGTGAATTGTTGTCACATTCTGCTTGCCGAAGATGATCTTGAGATGAGGAGGATGCTCGCGTGGTCACTTCACGAAGAAGGCTATGAGGTGACTGAGTGTGATGATGGCTACTGTTTAATGAAACAACTCGGTCTCCTGGGTCCTCTTGGAAAAATACAGCGATTTGATGTGATTATATCTGATATACGCATGCCGGGCGTAACCGGGATGCAGGTACTAAAAAGCGCCAGAGAGTTCGATGACTTTCCACCTATGATCCTGATCACGGCATTCGGTGACGATAGTACACATGCCCAAGCCCAAAAGCTTGGGGCAACTGCGATGCTTGACAAACCATTCGATATTGTTGTTCTGCTTACCAAAATTGCTCAACTCGTTCGGCCTCAGTTGACCTTCAAGAAACAACAGCTCTTACAGTTTACAGATCAAGAGCTGGCAGTGCAATTTCCGATGGATATTGTCTTTCGGCACAACTGCGGCTCTGAACCGCTTAAGGTTTTTGTACAGCAGATAGCAAGTAAATTCAACCGGTATGCTGACCGGATTGTACATTGTCAGGTGGTAATAGATGAACCAAACCCTCACCGTCAGCGCCAGAGAGAGCATCAATATCATGTAAATGTCAACCTGACTCTACCAGGAGAGACGGTGGTAGTCAAACACCATTCAGACGCTATCTCGGATTACGAAAATGCATATCTTGCTATCCGAGTCACTTTTGGCAAAGTATACCATCAGTTGAAACACTATCTCGGTAAGCATAACCATAAAAAAGGAGTACGGCGGGAAGAAATACTGCGAACTACTGACCAAGGAGAGAAATCATGAGAAATGGAAGGAAACCCTTTCCCTTCAAAAATCTTCAAGCTATCTCACGGAGCCTAAAATCTCTTAGCCGGTGTAGGCTTTGAGTATCCTTAACAACCAATATTTGAAAGGAATAACATAATGTGGGACTCAACAAACAACAAAAAGTGTTCTATTCAATCCAGACGCTGTCTCGGAACTCTGTACTTGGCTGCCTGCCTGGCGATTGTCATGGTCGCCTACCCTGTACAGGGTCAAATCAACGGCACAGAAAGTCTGCGAATGATGGGAAAAGCTTTTGCCTCCGTCGCTAAGCACGTTTCGCCTGCTGTGGTGTCTGTCAAGGTGGAGAAGGTCGTGGAAAGCCAGCCTAATGTGGAGTTCTTCTCTCCATTTGGGGGTGGGGATAATCCCTTTGGCGACGACTTTTTCAGGCGCTTCTTCGGCACGCCATCTCCACAAGAGCAGCCTCGCAAGTTTCGTCAAATCCCTCGCCAGCAGCAACGAGTCGTGGGACAGGGCTCGGGATTCATTATCTCCCCTGACGGTTATATTCTAACCAACAATCACGTAGTGGGAGATGCTGACAAGGTGACTGTTAAACTTGAAGATGGTCGCGAGTTTACTGCCAAGACGGTTGGGACCGATCCTCATTCCGATGTGGCAGTGATCAAGATCGATGCCAAGAATTTACCCATGCTTGCACTTGGGGATTCCGACGCGCTCGAAGCTGGCGACTGGGTCCTTGCCATCGGCAATCCTTTTGGCTTATCCCATACTCTTACCGCCGGCATTGTCAGCGCTAAGGGGCGAAGCAGCCTCGGCCTCGCTGATTATGAGAACTTTATTCAAACCGATGCAGCGATTAATCCGGGCAACTCAGGAGGACCTCTTGTCGATTTGAATGGCAAGGCTATCGGAATGAATACTGCAATCTTCAGCCAAAGCGGCGGCTATATGGGAATTGGTTTTGCCATCCCTATCAACATGGCCAAAGCAATAAAAGATCAACTGATAAGGACCGGAAGCGTAACTCGCGGCTATCTCGGCATTGTAATCCAAGACCTCACGCCTGAGTTGGCAAAATCATTCGGCCTGAACGATCACAAGGGGATCCTCGTGGCCGAGGTCACCGAAGATTCTCCGGCAGAAAAAGCTGGAATAAGACAAGGCGATGTGATCATAGAGTTTGATGGCAAACCAGTGAAAGAAGTCGGTGCCTTTCGCAATCGTATATCTCTTGAAGCGCCTGGAACAAAGGAAATGATTACGGTCCTGCGCGATGGAAAACGCCAGACACTCACTGTATCTATCGGCAAGTTACCTGATAGCGGCCTGACTGCCAGTACAGAAACGCACACTCCGGACAAACTGGGGCTGACCGTACAAACTCTTACACCAGACCTTGCCGAACAACTTGGGTATCAGGAAGAAAAGGGCGTGCTGGTCACACAAGTGAATCCCGGCTCGGTTGCGGCACTGGCTGGTATCCAATCCGGTACACTTATTCAGGAAGTGAATCGCAAGAAAATCCATAATGTCGATGAATTCAAGCAGGCAATTAGAAAAAGTGAGAATAAGAAGCCTATTCTCTTGCTCGTCAGAGATGGGAAATACTCACATTACGTAGTCTTGAAGATTGAGGACTAACGAACGAACAAAGCCAACCTCAACACTGAAATCACGAAAGGGTGGCCCCTAAATCGTGGGCCACTCTTTCACAAAGGATTCAGTGTCAGGAAAAACGTCCTCAAGGGCCACAAAAAAATGCTTAAAATCCTTCTCAAAAAGGAACATGATTGTGCATAACCTGGTGTCGAAAAAAAAACTGGCGATCCACAGGCGCTATTCAGACTGAATCAGACAAATTCATGCTGCTTGTTCATGGCGTCAAGGACGAGATTGGACGAACTAAGGAAATTCTGGAGACCTCTGAGGCCGAGGAAGTCAACACTCATGTAGCTGGGCAGCAAATCTACCGTTGCCTTCTACTTTTGGCCTCTTATCAAGAGTTGCTTGTATAAAAAGAGCCATTATGAACAGGGATAGCCTATATGGATGATTACACAGGATATGTCAAGACTATCATCAGCCTTCTGGCCATTGTGAATCCTCTGGGTGCTGTTCCCGTATTCATCAGCTTAACATCCGATGCGCCATTACAGGAACGAGGACATATTGCACGTATTTCGGCAACATCTGTTGCGATGATACTTGTGTTTGCAGTATGGATCGGCGAGCCATTCTTGCATTTTTTCGGTACCAGTATTGGTGCCTTTCGCGTGGCAGGAGGATTGCTTATCTTGCTTATGGGAATCGCCATGCTTCACGGCCGTATCAGCGAAGCGAAACATACCGCCGCTGAAGCCAAAGAAGCCAAAGATAAGGAAAGTATAGCAGTAGTTCCTTTGGCAATACCATTAATGGCCGGACCGGGTGCAATCAGCTTGGTTATAGTAGATGCTCATCATGCCTCGAATTATGGCAACAAGTTCCTGCTGAGTGTAGGCGTTGTAGTCGTCTCACTGCTGGTGTGGACCGCTTTACGACTGGCTGGTCCTCTAAGCCGTGCATTGGGTACCACAGGGATTAATATCGCTACCAGAGTGATGGGATTGATTCTGGCATCTGTTGGCGTAGAGTTTATCGCGACTGGCCTTAAGCAGCTACTTCCCGGATTAGGATAATTAGCAAGTGGAGTAATAATGTTTCAGAAACTTAAGCGAAGTTATGGCAAAATCGTTGGTTTCAAGCTAAGCGGCAATATAACAGACGGAGAACCCAAAGCGTTTGTAGCCGATGTTGAGAAGGTCGTAGTAGACGAGAGTAGAATAAGATTGTTTCTGATTATGGATTATCACAAAAATTTGAACTAAAAGTTGTGTGGGATAAAGTGATCTTCTGGATAAGGCATATTAAGGACATCGAACGACTTGCAATTGTTGGCCAAAAAGACCGGGAAAAATGGATACAACTCTTCGAACGCCCTTTTATAAGTACTGAAGTGAGATATTACAGTAAATAGCGTTTCCAAGAAGCCTGGACTTGGCTCAGATCCTGAAGTAAACCATGAGTATTAGCAGAGACAGGTAAAGGTCCAATGATGAGGTGGCAAAAGGAGCATCTGAAATGAATGAATATCGCACGTATCATCAACCTGGCATTCTCCGGGTTTTGCAGACCAAAGAGGAGACCAAGGCCTTCTACAACAAAATCGCCAAGGTCTATGATTTTCTTGCAGAGCACTCAGAAGAGCCCGTGCGTAAGGTGGGGCTCGAAATGCTCGGTGCACAGGCTGGACAAAAAGTCTTGGAGATTGGCTTTGGTACCGGTCATTGCCTAATTGAATTGGCGAGGTCTGTAGGTTCCTCCGGCAGGGTGTTTGGTATTGATCTGTCAGAGAAGATGGTCGAGATTTCTCAGAAGCGCGCTTGTGAAGAGGGCTTGGACGGTCGAATTGAGCTATTATGTGGCGATGCTCTGCACCTGCCCTACACATCGGGGGCTATGGATGGGATATTCATGAGTTTCACGCTCGAGCTTTTCGATACCCCCGAGATATCCATCGTGCTAACCGAGTGCAAGCGCATTCTTAAGGCCGGAGGCCAGCTTGTAGTCATTGGCATGTCCCGGGTCCGGCCCAAAGGCCTGGTCATGGAGATTTTTGAGTGGACGCACCGCCATTTCCCAAACTACCTTGACTGCCGTCCCATCCTGGTGCGCCAGGCTTTGGAAGATGCTGGTTTTCAAAGCTGTGACTCTAAGATCATGAAAATGTGGATTAGTGTAGAGGTCGTCTATGGCATCAAGGACACCAATGCAACGAACGAGATGCTTGATCGCTGAAAACTTAAAGAAAACAGTTTTATTACTTCGTAATACCACGGGGGTAACCCCGTGGATGGAAGTATCCGACGAAGTCGGACGGGCTTGCCCGTCCTGTAAAATGCCACGTCCGTAAGGGCGTGGAAATTTACTTGGAGGTTCTGGAAAATGCTGAATCTGAAGAAGATACTGTACCCAACGGATTTCTCAGAAAACTCTCTTGCGGCTTTGCCATACGCAGTCGGCCTTGTTCAGCAGAATCATGCTGTGTTGCATTGCATACATGTTGTGGATGTGCGACACGAGCAGTATCTGACAAGTGAATACAGAGTACCCCTGGAGGTACCACACGTTCCGAAAGACAAGCTTTTGAGAACTGCCAGAGTCAGATTGGATAGATTTATAACGAAGAGTCTATCGGGAACAGATAAAGTAATATCGAAAGTGGTCTCAGGTGAACCTTTTGTAGAGATAATACATTACGCCAAAGACCAAGAAATTGATCTGATAGTCTTGGGTACTCATGGCCGCAGCGCATTAGCTTCGATGTTGCTTGGCAGCGTGGCTGAGAAAGTCGTAAGCAAAGCACCTTGTCCGGTACTAACCGTCAGGCATCCTGAGTACAAATTTGAAACGCCGTGTATTTAGAGGAGATATCAGTCAAGGACGATAAAAGAATATTGAAGAGATTTTTCGGGATAGTTCTATTTGCTATCACCGTCAAATTCTTGCTTGAAGTGGTTTGAGAACTTGATAGGATACTCGTATGAATGAACAGAGAGAACACAAAGAATTGTCAGCTCAAGATCTGGCGGAACTTGCCGAATTGCCCATCGATCGAGTTATGTCCAGGCTCAACAGCTCTGAGGAGGGTCTCAGTCAAGCCGAGGCGCAGAAACGGTTGACCCAATATGGACCTAACGAGATTGAAGAAAAGAAAACCAACC
>CAZIAN010000080.1:0-13685 GCA_964537355.1 uncultured Pirellulales bacterium
TCCACAGGGAATATCACCAGCCGGCTGTGGAACTTCGGCGACGGAACAACGTCAACGCAGCGGAGTCCATCCCATACGTACCAGAAAGCCGGTTCTTACACAGTAAGTTTAACAGTAACCGGCCCGACCGGTTCAAACACTAAAACGACGCAAGGTTATATACAAGTGACGCTTCCATCTCTCGTTGCGAACTTTACGGCAACACCAAGAAGCGGTAACAGCCCTCTGGTTGTGCAGTTCACCGGCACTTCCACAGGGAATATCACCAGCCGGCTGTGGAACTTCGGCGACGGAACAACGTCAACGGAGCGGAATCCGATTCATAGGTACACATTTAAGGATACCGGTAATTTCACGGTCAGTTTAAGTGTAACAGGTTTGGGCGGTACTAACACTAAAACCAAGACGAATTACATTCACCTTAACGCCCCGCCCATAAAGGCCAATATCCGCGTGTGGAAGAAAGACGTCTTCCGGAGCTGGTACCAAGCATATGCAGAGTTTACAGTTACACAGAATGACTCGACGGGATTGCCTATCGCCGGAGTGACCATAGAGGGAACCTGGAGCGGAGGTTATGGTGGAACTGTCCCCTTCTCAAGCGTTACAGATGCAAATGGCAGAATCAACTTAAGGACAGAGTGGGCTGAACAAGGCAGTACGGTTACATTCACAGTCAACAAAGTGATTATGGGTGGTAAAGAGTCCGACTTTGCCGGAACAAAAAGTGCTTCAATAAGAATGTAGACAATAGCAGCTATAGAGAAACGATTTTCAGAGCAGACTAAGATTCGGCGGCTTTTTGGAATGAAGATTAGTATAACGAGCCCGCAAAAATCTAATGAAGAACTTTTTTCGAGGCAGGCCGAAAATTGAATCGATAAAAAACATCCACTACCCGCTGTTTTACCCTCGCCGCAAATACCTGCCGGCCAAGCTCTTTCAGTTCCGGGTCGTCAGGCGCTAGTAAACGTGCCTTATGAATGTTTCTCGCAGCTTCCTCTAATTTGCCCATTGCCAGATAAACAAGCGTAGAATCTCTTAAAGTGGGAACATGATTACCTCTTATATCGAGAGCATGAACAAAAAATTCCGCAGCATCACGAAATTCACTTTTCATCGCCCGGGCATTACCAAGATAATAGTAGGCATCCGCGTTTGCACAATCGATATCAACGGCCCGCAGCAGGCAATGCAGAGCATAATCAACCTCGCCGATACTCAAAAACATCGACCCCATAGAAACCAGAGTGTCCGCATCATCCGGACAGGTTTCCAGCTCCGAAACCAGATAAGCTCTTGTCTTTAAGTTTTGCTCCTTCATCAAAGCATACTGTGCCAGCCTGTAGCACGGCCCAGCAAGAGTATTGTCTTTTTGAAGTGCCTGACTGAATAGTGTCACCGCCCTTCTAAAATCACGGCAGCTAAAAGCAATCTCTCCGAGATAAAACAAAGCGGCCGCAAAATCCGGGTCAAGCTCAAGGATTCTGTTATACTTTTCCTTTGCCGCTTCGATGTCCCCAGTCTCGAGCAGGAACAATCCGAAATCGAAAATTACATCGACATCACCCGGGTTTAAACGAAGCTCCGCCAGGAAATGTTCCCGGCAGCATTCAATATCACCATCCGACCAGTAAGCCTGGGCGATTCGGTAGTTTATTTGGGGATGAGTCGGCTCAAGCTCAGACGTTTGCAGCCAGCAGGAGATAGCTTTTTTATAATGTCCGCGAACAAAAAGACTGTTGCCGATATTATAATAGCACAACGCACAATGCGGTTTTATCTGCTGGGCCAGGTAAAACATCTGCTCGGCCAAATCATGCAGGCCCATCTCCGTATATGTTATTATCCGGTTGCAATAACCCGGCTCGAACCCGGGATCAATTTCCTGGATATGCTCAAAAGTTTCAATAGCCTGATCATATCTGCACGTACGAGTATAATCGACCGCCAGCGAATTTAGTATCTCCAAATCGTCGGGATTCAACTGCAGGGCGATTTCATATTCGTCTATTGCGTCCTCGAACCGATTCATAGAATCGAGCGTCAGCGCCTTGTTGAAATGCCAGGAACTGTTGGAAGGATTTATCTCAATCGCAGTCTCAAGCTCATCGAGGGCCTGATTCATTCTGCCGTCTTCGTAAAGCTCGAAAGCCTTCCGAGCCTTTTGCTCGGCCTTGCCATAGGAGCCGTATTCCATATCATCAAAATGCATAATCGCACCTTATCCTATCTATCCTTATATAGCCAAGGGTCCATACAGCGTGGTTATCGCCCACAAAATACCCTTAGCTTAGCGGTTTTTTGTCGGCTTAAGAGCTTTTTGCCTGAAGTAAAATTTTGCTGGAAATTTGTCTTATAAACCCTTATAATCGAATAGTTTAGCCTCTGAGGCCAATGAGAAGCGAACAAGAGCACTTGAGGCGCCGGCTTGTTTTTCTGGAAACCAGCCGAAAAGAGTCTTATAATAAATGGTTGACAGGTGGGTTGTAGCTTTGCGTCAGTCGTCGGACGTACCACAGATATAATTTGGAGATGTGAAATTATGATTAAAGAAATAAAAGGCAATGTAACTGCCGGCAAGGGCAATTATGCTATTGTTATCAGCAGGTTCAACGAGTTCATAACTTCGAAACTGCTCGGCGGTGCCATAGACTGTCTCCAGCGCCATGGCGCCGATGACAAACAGATATCCGTGGTCTGGGTGCCCGGCTCATGTGAAATTACGCAGGCCGCCAAAAAGCTCGCCGGCAGCGGCAAATACGTCGCGGTAATCTGCCTCGGCGCGGTCATACGAGGCCAAACCGCCCATTATGATTATGTCTGTCAGCAGGTAGTGCGCGGTATCGGACAAATCAACTACGACTGCCCAACACCGGCCGTTTTCGGAGTCCTGACCTGTGATACACTCGAACAGGCCGTAGAAAGAGCCGGGACAAAAAGGGGCAATGCGGGTGCGGATGCTGCATTAACAGCTATGGAAATGGCCAATGTCATGGAACAGATATAGACGGTTTGTAGTTATGGGCTCGTAGTTCCTAAACTGCGAACTATTAATATGGATAGAAGAACAAGGGCCAGAGAACTGACGATACAAACGTTATATCAACTCGACGTGCAGGGCCCGGACGTGCTTAAGTTTTTAGACAAATTCTTCGCAGAAACAGAGGAAGAGGATTTTGTTCGAGAACTCGCATCGGAATGGATTAAAGGAACCTGGGAAAATCTTCAACAGT
This sequence comes from uncultured Pirellulales bacterium, assembly GCA_964537355.1. Taxonomy (GTDB): domain Bacteria; phylum Planctomycetota; class Phycisphaerae; order Sedimentisphaerales; family Anaerobacaceae; genus NIOZ-UU13. Next base: position 3,237 of record CAZIAN010000080.1, read on the forward strand.
GCGACGAGCCGATAATTGACTCAACAATCAAGTGGCAATTCTCGAGACTCTCCCCTGTTGACAAAAGTATTTTAAGACTGTCGGTTTATCAGTTGAAATTCTGTCCTGATATCCCGCCTAAAGTTGTAATAAACGAGGCCATCGAGCTTGCCAAAAAGTTCAGTACCGATAAATCGCCGGCCTTTGTTAACGGCGTGCTCGATGCCATCCTGAAAAAAATGTAATCCGTAAATCAAATAACGTTTCATTCGGGCAAGGGCAGACGAACGATGAGAACCATTGCAGTATTAAATCAGAAAGGGGGAGTGGGTAAAACCACGACTGTGGTCAACATCGCAGCAGCCCTTGCCGCCGCAGGCTCCAGGGTGGTCGTACTCGACTTTGATCCTCAGGCACATCTGACAATACACCTCGGCCTCGAACCGCAAGTCGTTGAATCCGGCTCTTACAAGGTCCTGACACAATCGGTTGAATTCGAACAGCAAATTATGCTCATGAGACCGAATCTTTGGCTGCTGCCGGCGAATATTAACCTCGTTGGCGCCGAAAGCGAGCTGGTAAGTGTAGTCGGAAGAGAAACCATCCTGAGAGAAGCCATGCTGCCAAGCCAGGATAAATTCGATTATTGTCTTATCGACTGCGCCCCTTCACTCGGACTGCTTACGCTAAATGCCCTGGCCGCGGCAGACGATGTCCTCATTCCGCTCCAGCCGCATTTTTTGGCATTGCGGGGATTCGGAAAGCTGCTCCAGACCGTGGAGCTTGTAAACAAAAGAATTAATCCTAATCTGAAAGTACAATGGGTACTGTTATGTATGTTCGATGGACGGGCTTCACTTACAAATGAGGTCAAGGACGACATCGCACAATTCCTCGAAAGCGCACAAGGCACCGACTGCCCCTGGTCGCAGGCCCAAATCCTGCCGGTTCATATCAGAAGAAATATCAAGCTGGCAGAGGCGCCAAGTTACGGCAAAACAATTTTCGAATATGAAGAAAATTGCCACGGCGCAGAAGACTACAGAAAAGTAGCCGAACTCATACACGCCCAATGCTATCCATCGGCAACTACAGAAAATTTACAACCTGTTGCCGTCGATGAAATTGAGGAACAGCCCCCAGACACCTCTGCCTCGTCACCGGAACCTGATTCACAAGCAGAACAACAGCCGGACACACAGCCTGCTGAGTCACAACCTGTCGAAACTGATGAGATTCAAGAACAACCCCCGGCTATCTCTGCCCCGTCACCGCAACCTGAGCCACAAGTAGAACAACCGGCCACACAGCCGGCCGAGTCACAACCTGTCGTTACTGATGAGATTCAGGAACAACCCCCGTCTCCCTCTGCCACATCACCACAACCTGATTCACAAGCAGAAGAACAGCCAGGCACACAGCCTGCCGAAACCTTTGAAAACCAAAGCCAGGCACCTATCGAAATCAAATCAATCTCCTCAGAGCATCAGCAAAAAGAAGATGATTTGGACGAACAGCCCTCGGAATTTACACAAACAACATCCGACCAGTCCGGTACCTGATTAGATTGCAAAGGTTTGTAAGCTAATAGTTCGTTTAAGTTATGAAATTAATCCATCCGATTTATTGCTTTACTTGTCGGAAATATTTGAAAAATAGCTAAAAAAACAGATATAGCAAATATGACGGTCCGATTAATAACGGGCAATGCGAGAATGTGCGATAAATAAAAAAGGCTGGAGGGAGAAGCTCCAGCCTTTGTGAGACAGTTTTCGATTGTAGAGTATATACTGCGAACTTATAAAGAATCTACCGTCTCACCAAAACCAAGATATAGAGAAGAAAAGAACCCTTTATATAATCCTGATTATAATCGAAACGTCGAATTTTGCAAGCGTTTTTTTTCAGAATTTACCGGTTTTTGGGGATGTTTTTCTCTTATTCGCCGGCTACGGGAGCTACGCCATATACGTAAACGAGCGGTTCGGAGCCGGTATTTTTAACATCGTGGTCTGTTTGCGGGGGTATATAGGAAACTTTGCCCTTGCCGATTGTAAAATGGTTCTCCTGCCCGATTATCAGTTCGCCCTGCCCCGAGAGAAACACGAGCAGCTCCTCCCGGTCTTTTGTGCTGTGCAGGCCGCAGGCCTGGCCGGGGGATAAATATACTCTGCCGGACCGCATGCCGCATGTTTGCGGTGCACCACTCAGCAGCTTTTGATTTTCGGATTTTTCGTTCAAATCTATAACGAGCACTTTCGCGGGCGTTGCCATACGGTCTCCTTGAAAACAATAATTCGTAAAAGAACGGGTATATTTATAAAATTTTTATTTTTTTGTCAATTACTTTCTTGACACGGTAGCACGAATTTGATATTTTTATGCGCTATAGTAGCACGAACTTAATGTTTTTATGCGCGCATAGAATTATTAAATCAGTAACTTTTTGGAGGATGTAGTTATGAAGAGTTTTATTACCTTAACAACAGTTTTGAGTTTTGCACTTGTGGGCGTTGTCAAAGCCGCCCCCAACATCGCCGAGGTAACGCATTCGGAATTTCAGGCGGTGGATGCCGGCGGTGAGCACGTTTACAATGCAACCGATATGGTTGTTCTTGAAGGGATTTTGCTGCACAATCCGGCGGATATGTTAGATCCGACACCTGATGATACTATTACAGAGACGTTTAACCTTGGCGGACAGTGGCAAATTTTCTTCCAGGGTGAAGAAGATGACCACGCAGGTACGGCTGTTTTTTTAGGACAGCTTTATAATAATCTACCGTGGGTCTCTCCTGACGGTGGTTATTCAAACGAAGAGTTTATATCAGAGCTGAGTCGTCTGAACGCTGCCCGGTTTAGCCCCGGAGACAGGATACGGGTTACGGGCTATTTTCTGTCATATAACGGGAAATTGAATATAAATGAGCAGCATAATAATAGTCCCGACCACGATTTTACCATTGAACTTCTGGAGCGAGGTGTCGGCTTGCCTCGGCCGGAGGTTGTTACACTGAATGAGTTAAAAGACGACAATGACGAATTCATTTTTGACCCTGCTCGGCAGAGCGGCTGTGAATATTATCAGTCCCGGCTCGTAAAGATAGAAGATGTTTATTTCGCAGATGCGAACGACTGGGGTCCGAACGCCGAGCTGGTAATAAGCGATGGCAGTAAAACATTTCCTGTAAAATTAGGGCGAGGCAATGGCATTTATGCCGGATCGAATAACCTGACTGAGCCTTTTGATGTCATCGGAATTATGGACCAGGAAAGCCCTAACTTAACCGATGGATACAGGCTGTATGTGATGAACTATGACGGAAATGGTTCTGTTTTAGCCGGTCGTGAGCACCGCATGGCGGATAAACCGGGTGACGTAAATTTGGATGGTGTAGTTGACATAGATGATTTTATCGAAATGATCGAGGACTGGCCAATGTGAAAAACTGATGCGGCCGGTTATTGCAAAAGGTGGTAAGCTGTGAAACGTGGCTTTACTTTAATTGAGTTACTGGTGGTTATTTCCATCATTGCTTTGCTGATGGGAATTTTGCTTCCTGTAATGTGGCGGGCACGTCTTCAGGCAAAGGTTGTTGCGGTCAATGCCGAATTGCGTGAGATAGGGATGGCACTCGAGGCTTATTCATTTGATAATGACGATAAATATCCGCCGACTCGCGTGGACTGTATGCTTGGGGGCCACTTCTATCAGCTTCCCATTGAGCTGGTTGAGAGTGGATATCTTCCGGCGCCGCCCAGCGATACTTTTATGGCAGCCGGAATAGAGGACAGGTTTAACCGGGGATACACTTATAAGTACAGGTCGGTGGGGGAGCTGATTTATAATAGAACCGTCGTTATGCAGGATGGGTCATATCTCTGGGTGCCGGATGGATTTCCAGACAATGAAAAGGAAGAAGGGGATACATATTACAATTTGAAAGAATCACCTGTAAGCTGGGTCATTTACAGCGAGGGGCCAAAATTTGATCTGAACAATATGAAAGAATTGAATTATCCTGTACCGAAGCAGACTTGGTATGATCCCAAAACCGGTACGGGTGTGATAGTTCGGATGCGTATGAAAAAAGGCCGGCAGATAGGTTCGTTTGAAGACCAATAGCACGATTGTTTCGAATATATAGAAATCTATTTGAGGAGTAGAATCATGAAAAGAATCTGCTTATGTATTGTTGTACTCGGTATTTTCGGCCTGGGGTTTGTCGCTGTTTTGGCTAATCAGGACGATCATGTCACTACGGGCCATCATTCAGATGACTCGGTTCGTTCTACTGCCGGCGAGAATCCCTGGAACCAGGGACAGGCGCCCGAGGATTGGTGGGGCCAAATCAAACGAATGCACGGCCATGTCGGGCCCTGGAACGTATTGGGCTGGCGCATTGGTCAGGCGGCATTGCGTGAATTCGATGTCAAGTGGGGCAGGCACGATCTCGATATCATTTGCTATATTCCTATGGAGACCCCGTATTCATGCATGGCCGACGGCTTGGTCATCGGCACGGGCAACTGTATCGGCCGGCTCGATATTCGCCTGGCCGAGGTAATGTCGATCAACCTTGTTCACGTCGCCGTCCGCCGCAAGGATGGCTCAGGTTCTGTTTTGATTTTCAGGCCGAAATCCGAATACCTCAGACGCATTGAGAAACGCCAGGTGCATGAGCTGGAAAAACTCTCACGCCAGTGCATAAATATCAAAGAAACCGACCTGTTTCGAATCGAGAGGCTTGAGTACTAAAAATGTTTGTTCCTTTCACAATAACTTTCTTGACTTGGTAGCACATATCAGTTATTTTTATGCGCTGCCGTACGGTTTTACTGTTTTTTTTTGCCATTGGAGCAGAAAGGTGACAGGAGGATATTGTTATGCACATGGCTAATGAACTGCTTTCGGTTCCGGTTGCTACGGGTACGTTGGCAATAGCGGCGGCGGCGATTGGCTTTATTTGCAGGAAAGCCAGGCAGGTTATCGCCACAGAGAAACTTGCCCTGATGGGTATCCTGGGGGCGTTTGTCTTTGCAGCTCAGATGGTAAATTTTCAGATTCCGGCGATGCCCGGGACCAGCGGGCATATGGTCGGTGCCGTGTTGTTGGCGATCATCCTGGGCCCGCACTTAGGTACGATAGTTATATCGTCGGTGGTGATAATCCAGTGCCTTATTTTCCAGGATGGCGGGCTGTTGGCTCTGGGCTGTAACATTATCAATATGGGGCTTGTGCCCTGTTACCTCGGTTATTTTCTGTACAAGGTTGTTACGGCCGGTCAATTCAGCAGTTTGAAGTCATACATCGGAGCGATGCTGGCCTGTGTGCTTGCTATCGAGGCGGGCGCGGTTCTTGTTCCAATACAGGCGGTGCTGTCCGGCGTGTTGGTGGTTCCGTTCTCAACTTTTCTGATAACAATGCTCGGCGTTCATTTCATGGTCGGATTTGTTGAGGGCCTTATTACCGTGGCGGTTCTGGCGTACCTGCAGCAGGTCAGGCCTGATGTGGTTTTAGATTGTCTGCCCGGCAAAGTAAGATTAAACAGAGGGGCGGTATTGGTAACGTTGGGGGTTTTTGCTGTTATTGCCGGCGCGGGGCTTTCTTTGCTGGCTTCTGATTTTCCGGATGGTCTGGAGTGGAGCTATGCCGAAAGGCCGGACCAGCCCGATTTTGATAGCGTCGTATCGAATGAAGACCCGAGAGTCGCCGCGGTGGATGATTTCCAGTCTAAATATTCTTTGCTGCCGGATTATTCAGGCAGGACATCGAAATTAGGGCAGGTCGCCGTTGAGGGGGTGGACTTATCTGCCGGTTGGACCAGCTTCGCCGGTGTGGCCGGCTCGGCTGTTACAATGGGAGTCATCTGGCTTACCGTGTCGATTTTGAGAAAAAGGCGGCCGTCAAAAGCGTAATTGGCTATAATAAAATTTAATAACGGTTAATTGCCCGCAGTGCCTGTATCCGGGGCTCTGCGGGTTTTGGTTTGTTAATTTGGATGTACTTATCAAATGCACCATGCACATATTGATAAATTTGCTTATCAGGATTCGGTTATACATCGACTTGACAGCAGGGTGAAATTTATTGCTGTGCTGGTGTTTACCGCTATGGTTATTTCTCTGCCGCGTACGTCGCTGAGCATCCTTGCCTGTTTTGCCATTGGGCCGTTTGCTGTTCTGGTTTTGGGTGGGATTCCGCTGAGATTTGTTTTTAAGCAAATACTTTTGGTCAGTCCGTTTGTTCTGGTGCTGGCTCTGAGCTGTCCGCTTTATGACAGGACGCCCCTTACGGTTGCTTTTGGGCCCTTCGTCTGGAGGGGCACGCTCGGCTGGATGCGGTGCTTTGCCATTCTCGGAAAGTTCGTCGTAACAATGTTGGCCCTGATAGGGCTGGTTTCCACTACTCGATTTAACGATTTACTTGCCGGCCTTCAGAGGTTGGGAGTGCCGAAGCTGCTGGTTATTCAGCTTGGTTTTTTATACCGGTACATATTCGTTCTTATCGACAGGGCACATCATATATTGCAGGCAAGGGCCGGAAGAAAGCTGCGAAATCTTGGTTTCAAGAGAGAGATGAGAACCGCGTCCGCTATGGTCGGCTCTCTGTTTATCCGCAGTATTGACACGGCCGAACACATTAACATCGCGATGCAGGGCCGTGGTTTTGACGGTAGGTGGCGCAGCATTTCGAAACTGCAGATTCGCCGGGCCGATTTACTCTTTGCTCTTATTGCTGTATTGTTTATGTTGGTACTGTATGTTTTCGTAAAACCGGTTTTACAGTAAGAATTAATTATGTCAAAAGCGATTGAGATAGAAAATTTTTCGTACGGTTATCCCGATGGCACAATGGCCCTTAGCGAAATAAAGCTGAGCATCGAGCACGGGCAAAAGGTCGTTCTCATAGGACCGAACGGCGCCGGTAAATCGACATTGCTTCTAACAATGGCGGGCTTTATAAAAGGAACGGGTAAAGTGTTTGTTGACGGCCTGGAAGTCAACAGGAAAAACCTGAAAAACATTCGCACCTGCCTTGGCTCCTGCCTGGAAAATCCCGACGACCAGTTGTTTATGCCCACGTTGTTCGATGATGTGGCGTTTGGGCCGTTGAATATGCGGCTGGATGTCGAGCAGGTAAAAAAACGGGTCGCCGAGGCGCTGCAAACCGTGGGCTTAGCCGCAATGGCCGACAAAGCCCCCCATCATCTTTCCGCCGGCCAGAAAAGAGCCGCCGCTATAGCGACCATACTTTCTATGACCCCGAAAATAATAACTCTCGACGAGCCTGACGGCAGTCTGGACCCGAGAAACCGCAATAATCTTATAAACCTGCTTACCGGCCTGACCCAGACGTTGATAATAGCGACATGCAATATGAATTTTGCCGCGGCAATCGCCGACAGGGCCGTCCTGATGGATAAGGGCCGGATTATTGCCGACGGTGATGCCAAAGAAATAATGTCGCATTTCAAACTGATGAGCGAGCACGGCCTCGAAGTGCCCACGGCGAGAGATTAATCGGTGATTTTTCCACTTTAATATTCAGACAATACCGGCCTTGGGGGTATTTGCAAAAAGTTTTAAAATTTCTTGCAGCAATGCCGCCCACCTCATAAAATTGCTTTTTCCAAAAGTAAATAAAAGAGGAAAAAGTATGTTAGCGAGACTACATAGCGTGACACTTGAGGGTATCGAAGGGATAATCTGCGAGGTCGAGGTTGACATTGCGCGGGGCGGCTTTGAGAAGTCTATTATCGTCGGCCTGCCCGATGCCGCGGTCAAAGAAAGTATCGAGCGAGTCAGAAGCGCAATTATCAACAGCGGCTACAGCCATCCCAAAACAGCATCGTTAATAAATCTGGCCCCGGCTGATGTCAAAAAGGCCGGGCCCGCCTTCGATTTGCCTATTGCTCTTGGTATGCTCATTGGCCAGGGGGCATTGTTAAGTTCGTCTCTTAATCATACCATTATCGTTGGTGAACTGGCTCTGGACGGCAGGGTAAGGCCGGTCAACGGCGTATTGTCTATGGCGATGACCGCCGCATCGAACGGCTTTAACCAGATGATAGTCCCTCTGGAAAATGCCCAGGAAGCCGCGGTGGTTGCCGATATCGAGGTCTTTGGCGTCGGCTCGCTCGCACAGGCGGCGAGTTTTCTTTCGGGGCAGTTGGAGCTGGAGACAACAACCGTTGATATCGATGAGCTTTTTAACGTATCGTCCAATTACGAAGTTGATTTTTCGGATGTCAAAGGCCAGGAAAACGTCAAGCGCGCTCTGACAATCGCGGCCGCTGGCGGCCATAACATTATGATGATAGGCCCCCCCGGCGCGGGAAAAACTATGCTGGCCCAGAGACTGGTGACGATTCTGCCGCCTTTGAGCCTCGATGAATCCCTTGAGACGACCCGTGTCTATTCCTCGGTCGGCCTGTTGGGTAAGAACAAGTCGCTCATGGCCACCCGCCCGATGCGAATGCCCCACCACACGGCGAGCGGCCCGGCCCTGATAGGCGGCGGAACGATGCCCCGGCCGGGTGAATTGTCGTTAGCGCATTTCGGGCTTTTGTTCCTGGATGAATTCGTCGAGTTTCCCCGCCATGTCCTTGAGATGATTCGCCAGCCCCTGGAAGATGGTTTCGTTATCGTCTCGCGCGCGAAAAAGACCATCAGGTTTCCCGCCCGCTTTATGCTCATCGCCGCCATGAATCCCTGCCCGTGCGGCTATTTCGGAAGCGATTCGAGAAGATGCAAGTGCACGCCGGGCAAGATTGCGCGCTATATGTCAAAAGTATCAGGCCCGCTTGTGGACAGGATTGATATTCATATCGATGTCCCCGCCATAAGTTTCAGAAAGCTGCGCTCCAAATCAGGCCGGCTCGACTCGGCTGTTATGAGGCAAGATGTCGTCACCGCAAGAGCCATTCAGGCAAATCGTTTCGGTGATGGAAAGATTTTGACCAACGCGGCCATGACCCATAAACAGGTCGAGAAATTCTGCACTCTCGATTCGTCAGGTGAGCTTATCCTAAAGCAGGCGATGATAGAGTTCGGCCTAAGCGCCCGCGCACACGATAAGGTCTGCAAAGTCGCCCGCACGATAGCCGACCTCTCCGGCGCCGAACACATCCACCCCGAACACATCGCCGAAGCCGTCAGCTACCGAAGATTAGATAGAAAATTGTAACTGTCTTTTAATCCGGGATGTTGTGCGAAAACAAAATCACGGCAGTTTGATGTAAAAATGAAAAATAAAAAACGTTATATTATCGTAACATTCTTACATTTGGTCTTTTTGATTAGCATCGTGATTTTCAAAATCCGGGAAAATTCTTTATTGCAACTTATATCCATGGCCGCAGCCTTAATGTTCCTGGTTCTTTTGATAACAGATATATCGTGGCTCATCAGAAAGTGGAAATCGGAAAAATGGTTGTCCTTATCCCCCATTGTATTATGGATCATTATTCTGCTAACAACTCCTTCATGTACGTCTTCAGCAAAAACGAGACAAATATGCCTTTAATTAGGAGACGATCTCAGCTCCGGTTTCAATGATTTTATAATTAATTCTTTTCCTTTCAAGAATTGTTTTTACTTTCAACCATTTTCGCTTTTCCAATATTTCTTCCCGCCTGCCAAAGTAAACATCACCAGGTGTAACATTGCCGATAGCCTCATGATAGCTGCGGTTATTATACCAGCTAACAAACCTGGCTATTTCCTTTTCGAGTTCTTCCGGAAGTTCCCAAACGTGCAAATATATTTGTTCCTTCATTGAGTGGTGATACCGTTCAATCTTGCCATTGGTCTGCGGATGATACGGCGATGCAAATATATGGCCTATACCTCTTGCCTCCAGGTAATCGCCAAAGTCTTTTCCGACAAGGCCTGAACCATTGTCGCTAAGCAGGTTTGTGCGATTCTCAACAGGGACATTATCCAGGCCTGTAAAATCACAGGCCTGTTCTACTACATTGCTAAAATCCTCTGCTTTCATTGATATTCTCAACTGCCAAGCCAATATCTTCCTGCTATAATCATCCAGCACACTGATAAGGTAAAACCAGCCCCAGCGATCAACTTTCAAGTATGTAGCATCTATCTGCCAGAGCTGATTGATACCGGTTGTCTTTGTATGATATTCATCTGATGCAGGGAATCTTTTTATCTTCGGCTAAAGAGTCGACAGCTTTAGAAACTGGCAGCTCTTTTCTATATAAATCACCATATGGGAGACTGATCGTTAAAATATATAGAACGTAGAAGCATTTATGTTCCCTCTGTCCCTCAGATTCCCATGATGAGACCTTCGGAAACAAAAAGGAGAAAAACTATTACACTATGTAATCATGACAGACAGGATGTCACCTGGAAATCAGGGTGTTTTTTGAGATCCTGAAAGAGATTAATTTCCGAAGAATTCTGACGTTTTGTAACTCATGGGAAAGGTAACTTGTGGTATTA
>CAZIAN010000081.1:0-11208 GCA_964537355.1 uncultured Pirellulales bacterium
TTTGCCTCTGATGGTATTTTCTTATGTGGCGCCTGCCACACTCCCAAGTTCATTGACGAAAGTGTTGCCCAGGCCCAGGCCACCGCCGCAAGGGCTGTGAGAATCCTATCAGCGGACGTTATGGAAATAAGCGGCGTTGTCTCGGTTGTGGACCCGGACAAATGTGCTGCGTGCCTTACCTGTGTCCGGACCTGCCCGTACGATGTGCCTGTAATTAACGAAGACGGCGTTGCCGAGATTGAAGCCGCTATGTGTCACGGTTGCGGCATTTGCACTTCTGAGTGCCCGGCTAAGGCGATCCAATTAATGCACTACAAAGATGCTCAGGTTATTGCCAAGACCAGAGCGCTTCTTAATGAAACAAATGAATTGGTAGCCAATGAGTGAGTTCGAACCTAAAATTGTAGCATATTGCTGTAACTTCTGTGCCTTCGCAGCCGCGGACCTGGCGGGCGCTATGCGCGTGCAGTACCCCCCGAACGTGAGAATTATCCGGCTGCCCTGTACCGGAAAGGTTGATGCGATACACCTAATGAAATGTTTCGAAGACGGCGCCGATGGTGTATTCGTTGCGGGGTGCATGGAGGGCGAATGCCACTTCATGGAAGGCAATCTGCGTGCAAAGAAGAAAGTGGCATACGTTAAGAGACTTCTTGATGAGGTCGGGACGGACCCGCAAAGGGTTGAAATGTTCAATCTATCCTCTGCGATGGGCGGGCGGTTTGCCGAGATTGTCGAGGAAATGACACAAAGAGTAAAGGAAATCGGCCCTGTGTACGAAGACAGGCAGAAGGAGCCGCAGAAGCAATGAAAGTTGTTAAACAGGAAAACATAAAGCTCGACGGTACTTTTGCCCAGGAAATAGCAAAACTCAGCGGCGAGAATGTTTTTCTTTGCTATCAGTGCAAAAAGTGCGCTTCCGGATGCCCGTCTCGAATGTTTATGGACAGTACGCCGACCGAGTTGATGCGGTATGCCCAGCTTGGAATGGTTGATGAGGCGATGAAAAAAAACACTATTTGGTACTGCGTGTCCTGCCAGACCTGTTCGACAAGGTGCCCGCAGGATATAGATATCGCTCATGTTATCGATACGATGAGAATCATCGGCCAGCAAAAGAAGATAAAGTCCGACAATAATAAGCTGCCCTTGTTCAACCAGCTTTGGATGACAATGATAAAGTATATGGGAAGGGCCTACGAAGCCGGCCTTGTAGCTTCGCTCAATTTATTCTCAGGCAAACCTACCAAGGATATGGTTCTTGGTATGAAAATGATGAAAAAGGGCAAGCTCAAGCTGTGGCCCTCTTTCAGGAAGCCGTTTGCTACGATGAAAATGTTTTTAAGGGCAAAGAAATTAAAGAAATGAAGCTTGCATATTATCCAGGTTGTTCGCTGCATTCGAGCAGTGTCGAATATGATATTTCGACGAGGAAAGTCTGTTCGGCTCTGGGAATTGATCTCGTAGAGGTAAAAGACTGGATTTGCTGCGGCTCATCCCCAGCGCATCAGTACGATGACTTGATGTCCGTGGCCTTGCCGGCCAAGAACCTCGCGATGGTCCGCCAAACGGACGATTTGAAGCAGGTATGTGCACCCTGTGCCTCGTGCTATTCGAGGTTGAAAGTTACCCAGCAGCGACTCACAGACAATAACCTGAAAAAAGACGTCGAGACGGTTATTGATATGGAGTATCCCGAAGATATCGAAGTTCTGCATATGCTCGACGTAGTTACCGAAAAGGCGGGAATTGATAATATCAAAGAAAAGTTCGTAAAAAACCTTGCAGGTATGAAAGTGGCCTGCTACTACGGTTGCCTTATGACAAGGCCCCCGAAAGTAACCGGCAAAAAGCTATTTGAGAATCCAACTCAGATGGAGTCTCTCATCGAAGCTCTTGGCGCCGAAGCCGTTGACTGGAACATGAAAACCTTCTGCTGTGGTGCCGCGTTTGCATTAACAAAAACAGATGTCGTCCTTGAGCTTACCAGGAAAATCCTTACCGATGCCGAGTCATCAGGTGCCGATGCCATATCGGTCGGATGTCCGCTCTGCCATGCCAATCTCGACGGCAGGCAGACTCAGATTAACAGCAAATTCAAAACGAATTTCCACATACCCATATTTTATTTCACCGAGCTTATGGGGCTGGCTCTGGGAATCGAAGCCAAAGAACTCGGCATATTAAAGCATATTACAGATGCTGGAAAGTTCCTCAATGAAAGGGCGCTTGTATGATTGTAGCTGACAGAAAACCCCTGGATGAAATACTCAATTCAATAAAGGATTACAAAAAGATCATGCTGATGGGCTGCGGTGGATGTGTCACTATATGCTTTTCCGGTGGGGCAAAAGCCGTCGAGCTTCTGGCGTCCCAGATAAAAATGGCACGAAAGAAACAGGGCAAAGAGATAGAGATAATCGAATGTACGCCCGAAAGACAGTGTGAATATGAATTCATCGATGAACTTAAAAAAGAGCTTGAAACGGTTGAGGCGGTTCTCTCGATAGCCTGCGGCGTAGGAGTCCAGGCTATGACCGAGAGGCACCCTGAATCGATAACAATCCCCGGCCTGAATACCAAATTTATGGGCTATCCTGTGGAGCACGCGCTCTGGGATGAAAGATGTGCCGGCTGTGGTGACTGTGTACTCGAATGGACCGGCGGTGTATGCCCTATCGCCCGTTGTGCCAAGAAACTGCTGAACGGGCCGTGCGGCGGTTCCGCTGACGGAAAGTGCGAAGTGGATAAGGATACCGAATGTGCCTGGCAGCTGATTTATGACAGGCTCAAAAAACTGGGCAAACTCGATAATCTTACCGTTGTTAGAGAGCCCAAAGACTGGCGCACCAGCACTAACGCAGGACAACGGAAAACAAAGTTCGAAGAGGCCATGCTATGAAATCAGACAGCAGACTCGAAAAAGTTCTAACAGCAGGGAAATTCGCGGTTACCGCCGAACTCGGTCCGCCCCAGAACGCTAATCCTGAAGCTGTAAAAAAGAAAGCTCAACATTGTCTTGGAAACGTCGAAGGTGCCAACATAACGGACAACCAGACGGCAATTGTTAGAATGTCGAGTATAGCCGCCGCCGCTATCGCGATATCCTGCGGTGTCGAGCCGGTTGTGCAAATGGTCTGCAGGGACAGGAACAGAATTGCAATGCAAAGTGATATCCTCGGAGCTGCCGCTCTTGGTGTTAAGAACCTTCTTTGTCTCTCCGGAGACCATCAGAAATTCGGTAATCACCCACAAGCGGCAAACGTCTTTGATATCGATTCGGTGCAGTTGATTGCGATGGTAAAGAAGATGAGGGACGACAAGCAATTCATTTCAGGCGATCCGATAAAGGAGCACGAACCGAGGTTATTTATCGGTGCCGTAGAAAATCCGTTTGCCGACCCGTTTGAATTCAGAGTGGCGCGCCTGGCCAAAAAAATCAATGCAGGAGCCGATTTCATCCAGACCCAGTGTGTCTTTGACCTTGATAAATTCAGCCGCTGGATGGAGCTTGTCGTCAAAGAAGGTCTGCACAAGAAGGTATATATCCTTGCGGGCCTTACGCCGGTTCGTTCTCACAGGGCACTAAAATATATGAAGAGTGAAGTTGCGGGAATGAGCATACCCGATGAGCTTATCACGAGAATGGAGTCCGCAGAAGACGCCAAAGAAGAAGGAATTAAAATTTGCCTTGAGATGATAGAAAAGATAAAGAATATCGAGGGTGTTTCCGGTATTCATCTTATGCCTATTGGCTGGGAGAGTATTACGCCTGTTATCCTTGAGCGGGCCGGTTTACTGCCGCGTCCGCAAGTTTGATCGCTTGGGAAGGACGATATTTTTTGTTGCAATTGTCGGGACGGGTCGATACAATTTTCAAACTTTAAGTTGGTAATGTTTTTTAGGCAGTTAAATGAGTGTAAATGTCACCAATACGGCCTGTTTAGACACGGAGCTACTTGACAAGATTCTCGCCTCAATGCCCAACACCGGTCCAAATGACCTCGTACCGATATTGCAGCAGGTGCAAAAGGCCTATGGCTACCTGCCGAAATCCATTTTGATGACTGTAAGTGACCGTACAGGTATTTCAGCCAGCCAAATCTATGGTGTTGCAACATTCTATGAGCAGTTCTATTTGGAACCGCACGGCCGTCATACCGTGCGATGCTGCCGGGGCACCGCCTGTCACGTCAAGGGCGGCCCGAATATAATTAAGGCTATAAAGAATACTCTGGGTATTGAGCCGAATGAAACCACCGAAGATATGCGTTACACCTTTGAAACAGTTGCCTGCCTTGGAACATGTTTCCTTGCGCCCGCTATGATGGTCGACAATGATTATTACGGCCACCTTAATGCCAGAAAAATTAAAGGCATTCTCGAAAGGTATGCGTAGAAGAAATGGCCAAAAAGAAAATAAAATCACTGCAGGATATTGAGAAACTACACCAGCAGCTTATAAGCAGCCGACAGAACCTTAAAGCCAGGGTACTTATTTGTATGACCGGCTGTCGGGCACTCGGTGCCCAGGATGTCTGCATGGAATTCCGTAAACAGTTGAAACGGTTTTCTCTTGATAAGCAGGTTGCCGTTGTCGAGACAGGCTGTATCGGCATGTGTGCACGTGCTCCCGTGGTGCTCATCGAACCATACGAGTACCTATATGGCGGAGTTGCCCCTGAGGATGTCGAGGAAATAATCACAACTACAATTCAGGATGCAAAACCTCTCGACCGGCTTGCAGTAACACAGGACGGCAAACCGGCGGTTAAAATTAGTGATATCGACTTCTACAAAAGACAGAATAGAAGGGTACTTGAAAACTGTGGTAGAATCGATCCAAGAAGTATCGAGAACGCCATAGAATATGGTGGTTACGTCAACGCCATCCGGGCTCTGACTGAAAAACAGCCTCAGCAGATTATCGATGAGGTAACCTCTTCAGGTCTCAGAGGTCGGGGTGGTGCGGGATTTCCAACCGGAGTCAAATGGGGCTTCGCTCGAAAATCACCCGGCGATGAAAAATATCTGATTTGCAACGCCGACGAAGGTGACCCCGGCGCCTTTATGGATAGGGCCTTGCTCGAAGGCGACCCGCACCGTGTCATTGAGGGTATGATTATCGCAGCTTATGCTATTGGCGCTGGCAGGGGCTTTATTTATGTCCGTGCCGAATATCCCATTGCAGTCGAGCACATTAATATCGCGCTCAAACAGGCAAGAACATTTGGCCTGCTCGGTGAAAATATTGCAGGAACCGGTTTTAACTTCGATATAGAGGTTCGAATGGGCGCCGGTGCTTTTGTCTGCGGTGAAGAAACCGCCCTGATTGCATCGCTCGAAGGCAAACGCGGTATGCCCATCACACGTCCTCCCTTTCCTGCCGAAAGCGGTTATAAGGGAAAACCTACGAATATAAATAACGTCGAAACTTTCGCTAATGTTTCCGTTATTTTGAAGGATGGAGCGAAAAGCTATAGCAAGATAGGCACCGAAAAGAGCAAGGGGACCAAGATCTTTGCTCTGGCAGGTAAGGTCAACAACACGGGTCTTGTGGAAGTGCCGATGGGTACGACACTTCACGAGATTATCTTTGACATCGGTGGCGGCATACCGGGTGGTCGTAAATTCAAGGCCGCCCAGATGGGTGGGCCTTCAGGCGGGTGTATCCCGGCGGCGTATCTCGACACCGAGATAGACTACGACAGCGTCCAGCAAATCGGGGCGATAATGGGTTCCGGTGGGCTGATTGTAATGGACGAGAATACGTGCATGGTGGATGTGGCGAAATACTTCCTCGATTTCGTCCAGTCCGAATCATGCGGCAAATGCACACCCTGTAGGGTCGGTACCAAAAAGATGCTGGCGATTCTTGAGAAAATCTCTCGCGGTGACGCCGACATCGAAGACCTCGATTTACTCGAGCGTCTGGGCCTGGACATCAAGAAGGCCTCGCTTTGCGGGCTGGGACAGACCGCTCCGAATCCCGTGCTCTCGACCCTCAGGCATTTCCGCGAGGAGTATGAAGAGCATATCGTGCTTAAAACTTGCCGTGCCTCCGTATGCGATGGTCTTGTCCGTGCCCCCTGTCAGCATGCCTGCCCGGCGGGTGTGAATATCCCGGAATATTTAGCTCTCGCCGCAGAGGGACAACTGACTGAAGCTGCCAATATCATTCGCCGCCGCAATCCCTTTGTTTCGGTTTGCGGTCGTGTTTGTGACCATCCGTGTGAAAATAGATGCCGCAGAAGCGAAATTGACCAGCCCCTGGCAATACGGGCCTTGAAACGCTACATAGCTGATTATATGGACGACTACGATACTCCTATAGCCAGACCCGCTCGGGGACAGGCTGAAGTTGCAATTGTTGGTAGTGGACCGGCCGGACTTAGCTGCGCATACTTTCTGGCCCTTATGCAGAGACCTTCGGTTATTTTCGAGGCCCAGCCGATACCCGGTGGAATGCTCAGTCTGGGTATTCCTGAGTTCCGCCTGCCCAAAGATGTCCTGAACAAGGAAATTGGCTTTATTCTTTCGCACGGAATACAGTTGAAAACCGAAGAAAGGATCGACAATGCTATAGACCTTCTTAAAGCTGGTTTCAAGGCGGTTTTTGTTGCCACTGGCGGCCAGCGGGGAAAATCAATTGACATCGAAGGTATCAACCTCAATGGTGTTATCGATGCCCTTCAATTCCTGCGCGACAGGGGACTCGGTAAAGGAATGGATTGTTCCGGCAAGCGAATTGTCGTCCTCGGTGGTGGCAATGCCGCAGTGGATGTTGCACGCTCTGCCGTCCGCCTCGGCGCTAAAGAGGTTACAATTCTCTACCGAAGGACCCGGAATGAAATGCCCGCCTATGAGGAGGAAATTGACGGCGCCCTTGAAGAAGATGTCAAGCTTGTTACCCTCGGAATTCCAAAACGTATTATCAGCAAAGGGCAGACTGTCTGTGCTGTCGAATATCTAAAAGCCGCCCTTGGCGAGGCTGATATTGACGGCAGAAAGCGTCCTGTCCCGATTGAAGGCAGCGAAACCAAAATACAATGTGATATCGTGATACCGGCTATCGGACAAATTGCCTCCACCGAATCCTTAAACGTATCTGGCGGTCCCGAGCTTACCAAATGGGGCACTGTTAAAGTCGATCCCGTTGAGTTTTCTACAACAGTTGATTCAATCTACTCTGGTGGAGACTGTGCAACAGGACCTGCAAGTGTCATCGGAGCAATTGCAGCAGGTCAGAAGGCTGCGGTGAGTATCGATAAGAAGCTCGGCGGAAGCGGAAAGCTCCCTCAAGATATCGGTTTCTCATTCACGAAGCCCGATGAAGAAGCCCTTGCACAGTCACCTCTCAGACCCCTGGAAAGAAACATCCCGCTTGAGGAGCGAAAGCGAGGCTTTGCCGAAGTGGTGCTCGGTCTCGACCGGTCCCTGGCCCTTGCCGAAGCGGGAAGATGCTTAAGGTGCGATCTTGAGAAATAATGTTGGATAAAAATATGCCCGAAGTAGCAATAACGATAAATGGCAAAGAGTTAATAGGCCGAACAGGCCAGACAATCCTTGAACTGGCGGCTGAAAACGGCATACATATTCCGAATCTGTGTCACGACCCGCGTCTGGTTCCCACCGGCTCCTGCCGGCTTTGCCTTGTCGATGTTGCCGGCCGCAGAGGCCCGGTTACTGCCTGTACGTCCAAAATTGAGCCAGGGATGGTGGTACAAACAGAAACAGATGAGATTCGCGCCATCAGAAAAACGATTCTTGAGCTGCTTTTCTATGAGCACCGTGGTGTTTGCACAACCTGCAATGAAAACGGCGATTGCACATTCCAGCAATACGCCTACGAATACCAGATTTCCGATGAAGTATTTACAAAGGCGGAAACCTCCGAGCCGAAGCCAAACTACACCACAGGTAATGAGGCTATCGAATATGATCTGGACAAATGCATTCGTTGCGGCAGGTGTATAAGGATATGCGAAGAGGTACAGATGGACAGTGCCCTGACCTTCAAAGAGCGGGCCGCAGGTGTCGAAGTGACTACCGCCTTCGATATTCCATTGAACGAATCCACCTGTGAACTTTGCGGCCAGTGCATATCCACCTGTCCTACCGGTGCCCTGTATGAGCGGAGTGCCAAAGGAAAAGGCCAGTGCAAAGACCTTCGCCGTACGAGAACAACCTGTCCTTATTGTGGTGTTGGCTGCCAGATTGACCTCAATGTCAATCCGAAGACAAATGATATCATCCGCGTAACCAGCCCTGTCGGCTGCATCCCTAATGACGGCAATCTCTGCGTTAAGGGCAGATTCGGCATAGAGTTTGTAGGCCATGAAAAACGCCTCACGACACCACTCATCAAGCGAAACGGAACATTTGAAGCGGCAACATGGGACCAGGCAACGAATTTTATCGCAGAACGTCTGACCAAAATAAAAAAGCAGAACGGCCCTAATAGTATCGCGGGCCTTTCATCAGCCAAATGCTCCAATGAAGAGAACTACGTCTTTCAGAAGTTCTTCCGTGCCGTCATCGGGACAAACAACGTTGACCACTGTGCCCGGCTCTGTCACGCCTCGACCGTCGCGGGACTTGCGAGGGCCTTCGGCAGCGGTGCCATGACCAACTCAATAGATGAGCTGAAGAACGCCGCCTGCATATTTATCATTGGCTCAAACACCTCTGAGGCCCATCCCGTCATCGCTCTCAATATAAAAGAGGCCGTAGTCAAAAACGGTGCCAGGCTTATTGTGGCCGACCCGCGCGGGATCGACCTTGTAAGATTTGCCGAATTGCACCTTGCTCAAAAACCCGGTACGGATGTCGCTCTCATAAACGCAATGATGAACGTTATAATAAACGAAAACCTGCTCGATACTGACTTCGTAAAAGAACGCACTGATGGCTTCGAAGAATTGGCGGAGGCCTTAAAGGATTTCACCCCGAAAAAGGCTGAGCAAATCACAACCGTCCCAGCCGAAAAAATTCGTCAGGCCGCGAGGATTTATGCCGGCGCTACAACTTCCAGTATCGTTTACAGCATGGGAATAACACAGCATACTACCGGCACCGACAACGTCCTGTCACTTGCCAATCTCTCAATGCTCACCGGCAACGTCGGCAAAGAATCAACCGGCGTAAATCCCCTCAGAGGCCAGAACAATGTCCAGGGTGCCTGCGACCTTGGAGCTTTGCCAAACGTCTATCCCGGCTATCAATCTGTCGAGGATTCTAAAATTCGGGCCAAATTTGAAAAAGCCTGGTCAAAAAAACTTTCTCCGAACAAAGGGCTTACTGTTGTTGAGATATTCCACGCAGTCGAAACCGGTGACATAAAAGCGATTTACATAATGGGAGAAAATCCGGCGCTTTCCGACCCGAACCTCAACAGAACTCGAAAGGCTCTTGAATTGGTCGATTTTCTTGTTGTGCAGGATATCTTCCTCTCCGAGACCGCCCAATACGCCGATGTGGTCCTGCCCTCGGCCTGCTTCGCCGAAAAGAACGGCACTTTCACGAACACCGAACGCCGTGTCCAGCGCATCCGCACCGCCGTCCCCGCGCCGGGGGAGGCTCGAAGCGACTGGGAAACAATCTGCGATCTCTCGACCAAATTCGGCTATAAAATGAGTTATGATTCCGCCGGACATATTATGGACGAAATAGCCTCACTAACACCCATCTATGGCGGCATATCATTTGAACGGATTGATTCGGTCGGCTTGCAATGGCCCTGCCCGGATAAAGACCACCCCGGCACAAAGTATCTGCACAAAGGAAAGTTTACAAGAGGAAAGGGTAAATTCCACACTGTATCATTCAAGGCCCCTGCCGAATCCCCCGGCAAAAAATTCCCCTTTGTGCTCACTACCGGCAGGCAGTTATATCAATTTCACACCGGCACAATGACCAGAAAATCAGCTGCCATCAACCAGGTTTCACCGACCGGCTACGTCGAAATTCACCTTGAAGATGCCGGCAAACTCGGAATTACCGATGGTGATACTGTCGAAGTATCATCCATTCGTGGTAAGGTGTCCACGTTGGCAAAAGTCACTAAAAATATTGAAAAAGGCTGGCTGTTCATGCCCTTCCATTTCCACGAAGGTCCCGCCAATATGCTTACGATAGATGCCCTGGATCCTTTGGCCAAGATACCGGAATACAAAGCCTGCGCCGCGACAATAAAAAAATCGTAGCTCAATACTCCACCTGTGGTTTCATCAAGGCTTACTGTCCTTTTTCATTGTATCATTGAAGTTCAGAACTGCTGCTGTCTTCAGGCAGATATTGGTACCATGTGTATTTGAGAACTGTTATTGCTGTAACTGCTAATAAAAGGCATATGACTGAATATACATACCAATGTCCCACAAGATACATTGGGAATAAATACATGCCCGTAATTCCAAACATGGCAAGCACAACATTCAGGATTGTCCGTGGCAGGTTTTCAGATTTGCATGACAACTCTTCTGCTGATAACTCCGCCTTTATTGCTATCGGCTTCCACAGCCCGAATGGTCGGATGGATTTATAAAAGCGAACAAGAATATCGCAATCAGTAGGTTGGCTCATAAGAGAGGCGGCAATACAAACGAGCAGAGAGGCTGTACATATCAAAGGAAATACATAGTATGTCGGTATATCGGGAAAAAATAAGCTCACCAATGACAACAATATGCCGCCTAACATTCCAAAGGAATAGCCCCAGCCGTTCATTCGCCACCAATACCATCTAAGCACGTTTGGTATCACAACGCCGGCGCCTAATGCCATCATTGCCCAGCTCCATATTTGGGCAATTGACTCGGCTTGGAATCCAATAGCAATGCCGGCCAGAACCAGACCAAGAGTGGCCATATGACTGAATCGCAGGGCTTGCCTATTCGTGGGGTTGGGACGAAAATAAGCCTGCCAGATGTCACGAACAATGAAGGATGCGCCGCTGTTGACCGTTGCGCTGAATGTTGACATAAACGCGGCTAACAATCCGGCAATGACAATCCCCCTTATTCCAACGGGCAGAAATTCCATAAGTACTATTGGCATCACTTTCTCAGGGTCTGCGATACCCGCTGCTCCCACCAGCGCCAGTAGTGCAATCCCTGTCGCCATACCCCAGCGGACAATCAGGAAAAAACTCCAGGCCGCACCGAGCTTGGCTGCATCACGGGGATTGCGCGATGCTAAAAAGATCTG
>CAZIAN010000081.1:11308-13593 GCA_964537355.1 uncultured Pirellulales bacterium
ATAACATTGGTTATCACCACGCTGTAGAGTCCGCCTAAAATAACGTAGAGAGTAGTTATGCCGATAACTAATATTGCAAGAACAGTGGCTTCATGTAATGTCACCATCGATTTTATCCAGGGAACAGAAGTGTATTCCCCGAGGGATTCGAGCGGAATATAGACAGAAGCGAACTTGCCGATTCCCTGAAATGCGTAGCCGATAAAACTTGCTAAAGTAAGCACCGCCATAAGTGCATAGGTCGTTCGCGCAAACCTGCCGCCCGAATCATCACCGAAACGGGTCTTCATCCACTCTGCCGCCGTCATCACATTCGACCGCCGGACCCATTTGCCCATATAGGCCATGAAAAAAGCACCCATATAAAAGCCCCACATCCAGTGATGCCACATGGATTTCATTCCCAGAATATAAAGGATAGAAACAATCCACATCGTCCCTGTGATATCGAATGTTGCCACAGAGCCGGACATCGCAAGGGGCAGCCAGTGCATATTCTTGTCACCAAGAAAATAAGATTCCAGATGTCTGGAGGCCCGCTTTTTATACCAGAACCCTAATCCTATCACAACAGCGAAGTAAAAGACAATTATCCCGTAATCAACTGAATTCATGAATCCTTTCTCTCCGGTATATAATTAAGCATTTACTGCATCAAACATCGCGACAATATTCTCCGCGTTTACATTTGCCAGAATATTGTGCACCTGCTGAAAAACAAAACCCCCATCTTTCTTAAGTATCTTAACCTGCTCTTTGACATGTTTGGTGACATCCTCTGGTGTACTGTTAGGCAGGATGTCCCTGGTATCGCACCCACCTCCCCAGAAAGTAAGCTCCCCGCCGAACTCTGCTTTTAGCTCTGATGCGTTCATTCCTGAACAGCTAATCTGGACCGGATTAATGGCATCAAGACCGGCTTCGATTAAATGCCCAAGCAATTCACGGACTCCACCGCAGCAGTGAAGCATAACTTTCACGTCTGCTAATTCTTTTGCTCGGTTCCACAGTAACTTATGACGTGGTTTGAAGAACTCGCAATACATCGCTGGTGAAATCATCGCCCCGGTCTGCATCCCCAGATCATCTCCGAAAAGAATAATATCGATATGTTCACCTACGGCGCCTAAGAATCTTTCGAGATTGGCTAAATGAATTTCAACTAATTTATCGAGGAACTGGTGCGCATGTTGCGGCTCACCGGCCAGCATCATCATGAACTGATCGTTGCGATAAAGAAACTGGCCGATTTCAAACAGGTTACCACCGAACAACCCTATAATAGCCCGGTCGGTGTTCTTCCGCAATTGCCTCGCTCCTTCACAAAGTGCTTCGTTATCAATCGGCCCGGGCGGACTCGCAACAGCCGTCCACATACATTCATCAAGAGTATCGCTGATAACGCTAAGATCATCTTTTTTGAGAAAGGGAAAATAGGTCTGCTCAAAATACAGCGCCCCGTCCGGCATATGGGCCAGCAACCTGCCGCTTTGCGACCGAATCACCCATCTGCCTTCTTCTCGTTCGAGGCGCGTCCATTCGGGAACGAAACATTCTGTGCCGTCCGGCAGTGTCCATGGCGACCATGATTTCTCATCTAATGCAAAACCCCTGCCCAACTCGATGGTGTCAACTCCGAATCTGTCTAATACATCCTCATCGACAATGGCCAACTGCTGAATAACATCATAAACGCGAATCGGTTTTGGTGGCAGACCCAGATACTTTCGCAGCTTAGGATATGCAATTGCCGCAATGCCCGAAGACCGATGCCCCGAAAAGTCAACGGCTACACGGTCGGCTTCTCGATGCTCCAGAGCCGCTAAAACCCGCTCTCGTGAATTCATAATTTATTCCTTACTTACCGGTTAGTGGTACTCGCAGTGTCACTATCTCGTATGCAGCCATATCTATTGGCTTGTTTATTTTCGAAATTCGTTCTTCTGTAAGGTTGCTCAGCCATGCTGTTTCAGGTGCCGGTTTCGCCCAGGTGAGTCTGGCTTTTACAGATTTTCCGCCTGCATTGAACAAACGCACGATTCGGGCTGTGCCGTCCTCGCTGGGCTTAAAAGCGGTTATGATTACACCTGCGGGCTTGACGCTGAGAATAGAATGTTGCACAGCGGCCTTGCTATCGACCGGTACAGCTATAAGCGGCTGACTACTCTCTATGCCGAACTTTGCCGCCCTGCCGGAATCGAACCGTCGGTGAGGCATGATTGAATAACGGAACGTCGTCGGGCCTTCCTGCCCTGCTTTATAGTTGGTTTCCCAGTAGTTGTTCA
>CAZIAN010000082.1:0-266 GCA_964537355.1 uncultured Pirellulales bacterium
CACGGCAGGAATGCAGAAAAGTGGTTCAGCAAAGCTGGCAGAGATGAAACTTACGACTATTATTACAATGAGGACGAGCTTGTTCAAATAAAGCAGAGGGTTGATGAATTAGCCAAAGCTTTTAAAACGCTCACTGTTATTGCAAATAATCATTATCGAGGTGCTGAGCTTGCCAATGCACTTGAGCTAAGGGTCCTAATCAGCGGCCAAAAGCAATCTGTTCCCGAAGGGCTTTTGAGGACTTATCCGAATCTGGGAAGAATAGC
>CAZIAN010000082.1:276-13530 GCA_964537355.1 uncultured Pirellulales bacterium
CGTACAGATTACTACTTTTTTGGTTTTCATGTCCTGATTAAAAAAGCTGCTTATTTAAGGCTAATCTTCCCAGATTCGGATAAGTCCTCAAAAGCCTTAAATAAGCAGCTTTTTTAATCAGGACATGAAAACCAAAAAAGAAGTAATCTGTATTCCGGACTTGTCGACAAAGTACCGACAATCTTTTTTTGAGGCGGTAGTGCCGGCTGGATTCCCGTCACCGGCCGCTGACTATGAGGAAGACAAGCTCGACCTGAACAGGCATTTGGTTAAAAATCCGGCAGCGACATTTTTTGTAAGGGTTGCCGGATATTCTATGATGGGAGCCGGAATTTATTCGGGCGATCTTCTGGTAGTTGACCGCAGTCTCGAACCAAAAGATAAAAGCGTGGTTATTGCGATCATAGACGGCGAGCTTACCGTCAAAAGAATCAGAATACGGAAAAAGAAAATAACTTTGGAGCCTGAAAACGAAAACTACTCTGTCCGGCAAATCACGGAAGACACCGACTTTCAGGTCTGGGGGGTAGTAACGAATGTGATACACGCATTATGAAAGAGATATTTGCATTGGTTGACTGTAATAACTTCTATGCCTCCTGTGAGCGGGTATTTAATCCGAAGCTGGAAGGCAGGCCGATAGTGGTATTATCAAACAATGACGGCTGTGTTGTGGCCCGCTCAAATGAAGCAAAGGCTTTGGGTATAGGTATGGGGGTTCCCGCCTTTGAAGTTGAAGAGAGTATGAGGAAAAATAATGTTGAGGTCTTTTCATCGAACTATACTCTTTACGCCGATATGTCATCTCGTGTTATGGAAACTCTCTCGGCCTTTACCCCGCATATAGAGATATATTCGATTGACGAAGCTTTTTTGAACCTTGATGGTTTTAACTGCTCTTTGACGGATTACGGCAGAAAGATGCGGCAAACCGTCAAACAATGGACCGGCATGCCGGTAACTGTAGGTATCGCCCGAACGAAAACTCTGGCCAAGGTAGCCGGCAAGGTGGCCAAGAAATCTATAGAAAAGAATGGGGTATTGGATTTGACTGATTCTGCTTGTCTGGACAGGGTTCTGGCTGAAATTCCGGTGGAAAAAGTCTGGACGGTAGGGATAAGAACTGCCATTAAATTGAAACGAGCAGGTATCAAAAGCGCTCTTGCCCTCAGTAATGCGGATATTGGATGGATTAGGCAGAAATTCGGAGTTGTAGGTGTGAGAACCGTTTATGAACTGCGCGGTATTAGCTGTTATCCGTTAGAGCAAAATCCACCTTTGAAAAAGTCTATTACCGTATCACGTATGTTCGGCAGGCCGGTAGAGTCCGTTAAAGAGTTAAAAGAAGCCGTCTCAAGTTATGCATCAAGAGCAGGGGAGAAGTTAAGAGGCCAGAGTTTGGCTGCAGGTGCAATGACTGTTTATGTTACGACCAGCCGCTTTATAGAGAATAGGTATTTCAATTCTCATACTGTTGAATTTGCTGTTGCTACCAGCAATACGATAGAGCTGATTCACAATGCCTGCCGATGCATCGACAGATTATATCGTAAGGGCTGTGCGTTCAAGAAATGTGGGATTATACTCAACGGTCTTGTGCCCGAAAGCCAGGCTCAAAAGGGCCTGTTTGATAACGTTGACAGATTGAAGGCTAAGCGGCTGATGCAGGCGGTAGATGCAATAAACAACAAGTTAAACAGCCCTTTGCAGTGGGCCGCGGAAGGTTTAGGCCAGGCGTGGAAGGTTAAATTCAAAAGACGGTCTAATCGATATACGAGCCGCTGGGATGAACTTCCTGAAGTCGCATAAGGGTGATAAGATAGCGTTGGTACTATACAAGCACAATTAGTGTTTTTTACGATCCCGGAGATCACTTTGTTTTTGATCTGTAGTGCGGCCAACTTTAGAGCTATCTTTCATTGAGAGGCTGATGCGCTTCTTGGTCAGGTCTATATCGAGAACAGTAACTTTGACCTTTTGGCCTACTCGTACTATGTCTGCAGGGTCCTTCACATAACGGTCTGCCAACTGACTGATGTGCACAAGGCCGTCCTGATGTACCCCAATATCTACAAACGCTCCAAAGGCGGTAACATTGGTGATAATTCCTGGCAGGCTTATGCTGGCTTCGAGGTCTTCGATTTTATTTACGCCTTCTGCGAAGCTAAATATCTCAAACTGTTTGCGAGGATCTCTGTACGGTTTAGCCAATTCCTGCATAATATCACTCAGAGTAGGGAGTCCGACAGTATCGCTGACATAGTCCTGCAAACGGACTTTCACTCGGAGCGATTCATCCTTCATCATATCCGCAACCGAGCAACCAACGTTCGCAGCCATTGCATCGACAACATGATAACTTTCAGGGTGTACAGCACTTGAATCAAGTGGATTTATGGCGTCCCTTATTCTCAGAAAACCCGCTGCTTGTTCAAAAGCCTTTGCTCCAAGGCGAGATACCTTTTTCAGCTTCTGCCGCGATTCAAAGGGGCCGTTTTCGTTTCTGTAATCAACGATGTTTTGAGCAAGTTGCGGTCCAAGCCCGGAAACATAGGTCAATAGCTGCTTGCTGGCCGTATTTACCTCGACCCCAATGCTGTTCACGCAGCTCATGACGACATCATCGAGGCTTTGTTTTAGTAGAGACTGATCAACATCGTGCTGATATTGACCAACTCCGATCGACTTCGGATCAATCTTAACGAGTTCTGCAAGAGGATCCATGAGCCTGCGCCCAATTGAGACTGCGCCACGGACTGTCACATCCTCATTGGGAAATTCTTCGCGGGCCACCTCCGATGCCGAATACACAGAGGCACCGCTTTCATTGACCATTATTACAGCAATATCTTTAGAAAACCTGATGTTCCTGATAAAAGCTTCGGTCTCACGACTTGCTGTGCCGTTGCCTATAGCGATTACCTCGATGTCAAACTGTTCACACAAAGAGATTATTTTCAACGCATCCGGCGCTGTCGGTTTATCGCTTCGATGAGGATAGATAACGTCGAAATGTTTTAGCTGGCCCTGCCGGTCGAGACAAACAACCTTGCATCCAGTGCGAAATCCGGGGTCGATTGCCAGGACATTTTTCTGGCCTAAGGGTGGGGCAAGCAACAATTGTCGCAGATTCTCTGCGAAGACTCCTATGGCATGCTTGTCGGCCCTGTGTTTTGTTTCAGCGAGAATCTCCGTTTCCATCGATGGCGATAGAAGCCTTTTGTTGCTGTCAAAAACGGCCTCTTTGACTTGCGAGGAAGAGTCCGATTGTCTTTTAACGAACAATTCTTCAAGTATCCGTAGGGCTTGTTCTTCAGGTACTATAACATGAAGCCGTAGATAACCTTCCTTCGCACCTCTACGCATTGCCAGAATCCTATGGGATGGCGCCGTGGCGACCGGTTCTTGCCAATCGAAGTAGTCCTCATATTTGCGTCCATCCGCCTCCTTACCTTGTACAACCTTGGTTTGGAAACAGCCCTTCCTGGAGAACAAGTCACGAATCCTGACTCGTGCGGTTTGGTTTTGGCTGACCCACTCGGCAATGATATCTCTCACACCAGATAAGACAGCTTCGGCAGAATCAAGCCCCTTGCTTTCGTCGATATAAGCCTTCGCTTTAGTTGTGGGTTCAATAGCAGGATCCTGGGCAAAAATTAACTCCGCCAGAGGCTCCAGTCCTTTTTCACGGGCGATTGTTGATCGTGTCCGCCGTTTTGGTCGATACGGTAGATAGATATCTTCCAAAATGGCCATAGTCTCGGCATGCATGATTTTATTTTTGAGTTCCTCCGTAAGCTGTTCACGCTCATTGAGGGACTTGATTATGGATTCACGCCTGTCATCTAATTCTCTTAACTGATTGAGCCTATTGCGGATGTCCGTAATAGCTATTTCGTCCAGACTGCCTGTGACTTCTTTGCGATACCGGGCAATGAATGGTATCGTGGCTCCACCATCAAACAATTCAGCCACTGCTTCCACCTGACGTGGCCTTAGAGGCAACTCAGAGGCAATTTTTGTTATATGTGTCCGGCTCAATTGTCGGCCTCTCAAATACAGCTACCACCGTGATTCATTCGTTCTTTGTGCTGAAGTGTTGCAAGTATATCTAAAACGGTGCTCTTTTTCAATACACGTTCAGAAAGATACTTTGAAATCGAAGTGCATATTGTGCTATCATAGAGGCCATAGCATGCAGGAGTAATGTTTATTGAACTTATATGGGGAATGTTTACTTGGAGTACAGAGGAGATTGTTAAAATGAACAGAGCTACTTATGTCGGAAAGATGATTCTTATGCTGGCAGTTTGTGCCGTATGTTGCGGTCAGAACCTCAAAGACGATGGCATAAAACCCTATTCTGAAAATCCTCGATACTGGCAGTACCGAGACGAACCGATTTTTTTGTTGGGTGCCAGCGACGACGACAATCTTTTCCAGTGGCCTTCGCCGGATCTGGAGAATCACCTTGATGCGATGAAAGCTGCAGGGGCAAATTACGTCCGCAACACCATGAGCGACCGCCGGGATAAAGGATTCGAATTGTACCCCTTCAAGCGGCTAAGTAGCGGCAAGTATGATCTTGGTCAATGGAATGATGCCTACTGGAAACGTTTCGACCGTTTTTTAGCCGAAACGGCCAAGAGAGACATTATCGTTCAGATCGAGGTGTGGGACCGGTTCGATTATTCCAGGGACAACTGGCCGGGCCATCCTTACAATCCGAAGAACAACGTGAATTACACGAGTCAGGAGAGTACCTTAGCTGTGGAATATCCGGATCACCCGGGCAGCAATAAGCAGCCGTTCTTTTTTACCACACCCAAACAGCGAAACATTACAACCGTGCTGCAATACCAAAAACGCTTTGTCGAAAAAATGCTGACGTATTCTCTCAAGTATAATCATGTGCTTTACTGCATGGACAATGAAACATCCGGCGAGGAAGAGTGGGCTCTCTATTGGTCACAGCTTATTTTGGATCAAGCGAAGGCGAAGGGCAGAAAGATATATGTGACAGAAATGTGGGATGACTGGGATCTTAAGGCGGCCAGGCACAAGCGCACCTTCGATCACCCGGTTCATTACGCTTTCTGCGATGTATCTCAGAACAATCAGAAGAAAGGGCAAGAGCATTGGGACAACTTCCAGTGGACACTTCGTTATACTGCCAGGCAGCCCCGGCCGCTGAACACTGTCAAGACATACGGTGCTGACGGTGGAAGGCACGGCAATACTCGGGACGGTATTGAACGCTGGTGGCGGCATGTCATAGGAGGCGCTGCTACGGCACGCTTCCATCGCCCAACTTCCGGCCTGGGACTGTCGGAGCTTTCGATAGCTTCGGTAAAAGCTGCCAGAAAGCTCGAATCGGTAATGAAACTTTGGGATATCGAGCCGGCAAATGAGCTGCTGACTGACAGAGAAGATAACGAGGCATATCTGGCCTGCGATCCCGGCAAGGCTTACGCCCTCTACTTCACCGACGGCGGCGAGGTTGGGCTCGACTTGCAGAATGCCCGCGGGCGGTACTCATTGAGATGGATCGATATTAGGACGGGCCAGTGGAAAGGCGGGCAGCCAATAAACGGCAATAAGGTTGTCACGATCAATGCTCCCGGCAAGGGTCATTGGCTTGCGGTGTTGTCGGCACAAAATTCGTCCTCAATGTAGCTTTGACTACGCCTGTGACGATTTTACTCCCCTTTGCGATAGAAGAATTCCCTCGCTTTTGCGACCAAAGCAGTTTAAAAAAAGTCTCTCCGAATCCATTCCAGCGAATGTTCTGACCTGCTCGAAATTAGTCAGCTTCCTTCGTCATCCTCTTGATTCCGGCGAAGGAAAATACATTTCAGCACTTACAGATGTCGTAAGTTTCTTGAGAGTCTGGTAAACCTTCAGGTCGTCATCCGACCCCTTAAAGTTGAAGGGAAAATGTTAGCTAATTTTCTCATGCATGAATAGAGTACTCCGTGCAATTTAGCTTATCGATTTATAGTAGAACAAGTCGAAAGACTAATCCGCCGGGGCGGGCCAGTCAAGATGCTTGTGCAGGAATTCAAACGTACCTTCTCCGTTAATGCTGTGTCCGCCCTGGAAGAACTCGATCTCTGTGCGGTCGGCAATGCCGAACTGGGCGTACAGCCAACGTACCTTTGCATACTCGTGCGCTACCCAGCGATCCCGGCCCACCATGTCCAGGTGGCCCCGCTCGACCATGAAGGGATGCGGCACCATCAGGTAGGCCATCTCAGCATAGTCGAACGTGTGGCCGAGGTTCCAGTAAGGCATTTCCCATTCAATGGTACGCATGAAACTGAAGGGTTGGTCGGTGGCCGCAACTTTGCGTGTCCATTGATTGAAGTCGCCCGAGCAAATCGAAAGGCAGTACTTTTCGAGAATAGAAGGTACGCGTACAGCCGTCTCGCCCCCATAGCTTAAACCGTAAAACGCTATGTGCTCGCCATCCACAAATGGCAGCGTTTCCAGCCAGCGTAAAATCTGGTCGTGCTGGGCTATGATAAATGAAAAAAGAGTTGCCTTGATGGTGTTTGCCTTGCGGTCGAGCCAACGATAGCGATCTTCCCCACGATACAGGTTGTGCGGCGCGAATGTGATGAAGCCCCGTTCCGCCAGTCGCGCTGCGAAGTTATTATATGCAGAATTGTTACCGTCGATTGTGTCACGCGGCAAACCGTTGCGTCCATGTTGACAAACTACGGCCGGGCGTCGCTGGCCCGGTGGAATATCCTTCGGAACAACCAGTACGCCCCAGGCGAATACATCGTCAAACACATCGAGCACAACGTCATACGCCGTCCATTTTTCCATATCGAGAATCCGGCGGGTGCGCGGATTTGGTGCACGGAGCGGCTCGTCGAAACGTCCCATGGCCTCCGTATGGAACTGTTCGCGAAAAGGTTTGGCGCCCCTGACAAACTTCTCCACCGAATGTGTGTCACGACGACGTTCCGTACTCCAGCGGCGATCGGCCAGTTCCGGCATGACATCATAAAGAAAGAACCGGTCACGCACGTGTTCGGATTTTCGCACAAGCGATTGGACATGTTTCTCAAGCTGCTGTACAGCCCGCCTATGCCGGCTGTCGGGCTCGAACGAGTGTCGTCGATCATCGGCGATCTCGTTCGAGAGATCCATGTCGGTCTTAATCCCCAATCTACTTGCGAATGCCTCGATCGCGCGGATTGAACCAGGTCCGGTTGAAGTCCTGTTGTCGTGGACTAAGCTGGGCTGAGAAAATCGGTTTCGAAAAGGTATGCGATCGAATTCCTGCTGGACTGAGGTAAAGTCCGGCGTGCGCCAGTCACCTTTGTGACCTGTCACCGTTGGCACAGGGCTGTGTTCGACCACGAGCGAGCGAGGAAGAATAAGCGAGGCGATCTCCGCATCACCAAAGCGCCGCAGCAGACTCCACACGTTACGATAAATGGGCTCGGCCCACACGTTTTCGCGAGCATCAAAGTATCCGCTGACTAGCACGGCATGGATCCGCGTATCGATGGCTGCTGTGTAGAATGCAATCAGACCGCCCTCGGCATAGCCAGCTACGCCGATTCGAGCCGAAGCATCTTGTTGCTCAAACCAATCAACGGTGGCCAGCACTTTCTGCACTTCGTAACCGATGATATGACGTCCCATGTGGAATGCCTGACGATAGATCCATTCGCGATACGTCTGATCGGATATCCTGAGCCCTGTGTCCTCGGTGTTGAGCTTGCGGCGGCTCACCAGCGCCGGGATGACAAGCTCAAATCCGTTCTCGGCCAGACGACGGGCGTACTGTTGTTGTGGATCAAGTCCGGGCGAAAGTCCGAGAAGCTGTTCGGGTGTTTGATCGGCATCCGGTACTACAACAATATGAGCCAACATCTTTTGCTTCGGCTGAACGAGTAACCCTTCACCAAAGACCCCGTCCAATACCGGCCAGCGCACTTGAAAAACACGGTACTTAGCAGCCTCAGCCACCAGAGCAGGGTTGGCATCGTCGCCGAACCGCTCCATCCTCACAGGCAATCGTGTATCCACAGCCCCGATAATCGTACGAAGTCGCTGGCGGTTCTCGGCGATGGATGTTTCGTAAGCCTGTTTTGACGAAGTGTCGTACTTCCAGAACTGTGCGCGTTTTACGCGGGCCGCTTGAATCTGTTTGTCAATGAATCGGTGTGCTCCGTCCATAAGTCGTGCGGAAAGATCTTCTTCCTGCCATTCCAGCGGCCGGGTGCCCGGAAGCACCGATACTGTTGCTTCGATGGGCGAGCACGTCATGGCAGATAGTACACATGTGAACACAATGGTGAAAATTCGATTCATATCCAGCCTCCTATGCAATTGGCTTCTATCCCGTGGAATTCCCTACAGGTGCCACGGGGAGCGTAAGGGTTTGCTCAGCAAGCGATTTGCCTGCTCATCATTGATAAAGTGTTCTTCGCCCGGGTCCCAGTGAAGTTTACGATGGAGTCTCATGGCAATATTGGCCAGGTGACAGATGCTGGCCGAACGATGCCCCACTTCTACCGGAGCGATAGGATCCCTTCCCGACTTGATGCAGTCCAGAAAATCACGTTTATGGTCACTGCTTTCATAGAGATGAATTTCGTTCGGCCCGATCACTGTATTGGCGAGAGATTCGGGATGCGTACTAAAAGAGTTCCAGTCCATGTGTACCCAACCTTCGGTACCCTCGAACCGGGCTGCGCCTCCAACGCCATCCGGCGTGCAAATTAGCTCTACACCGTTGGCGTATTGTGCTCGAAAGTGAATCCGGCTGACCGTATCAAATAAACCTGTTTTCGGAAATTCGCTGCCCAGGTCCTCAATCTCCACTGGCCCGGTTCGCTCAGTGCCCAGGCCCCACTGGACTATGTCAAATTTGTGGGCACCGGTGTTGGTGGTCTCTCCGCCTGAGTAATCCTGGAGAAAGCGGAAGGTATAGAAACACCGGTGTTCCTGATGTGGCGCCCATAGCGCCGGGCCCAGCCACAGGTCATAATCAAAACCGTCGGGCACCGGAGTTGGATTCCAGGTATCCAGATCAAAACGCAATCCGTGACGACCCAGACTTGTCAGCACACGCTTGACCTGTCCGATCCGGCCATTGCGGACCAGCTCGCAGGCAAATCGCATCCTTTGCTTGGAGCGGTGCTGGCTCCCCGTCTGGAGAATCACACCATATCGACGAACCGCCTCGACCATGGCACGGCCCTCGGCAATCGTCAGGCTCAACGGTTTTTGACAATAGATATGCTTTCCCGCCCGGGCCGCCATTATTGTTGGGATGGCGTGCCAGTGGTCCGGCGTAGTAACCGATACCGCGTCGATGTCGTCGCGAGCCAGAAGATCGCGAAAGTCGTTATAAGCATCTGTACCCTTATAAACACCAGAACGTTTCTTCCCGCCGTAGTAATCGTCAACCAGTTTGCGGGCCGGCTCGCGTCCACGAAACTGCTCGGCGGTCTTGTAGCCATAGCTGCCTCTGTTCACATCGCATACCGCAACAATCTGCGTGTCATCCTGATGCATCAGACCCTGCAAGTCGGTAAACCCCATGTTGCCCGTGCCAATACAGCCGACGTTGATCCGGTTGCTTGGGGCGCCGGCACCCAGAGCTGAGTTTGTGACAAGATAGGGCATCCCATACGTGCCCATCACACCGGCTGCTGCGCACTTGAGGAAATCTCTGCGGCTCGACAATCTGCTTTTATCGCTCATTATATGTCTCCTGATATATCGTTTTATTGACACAATACTGGATCAATAATTATACAGTTTTTATACGAAGCTAACAGCATTAATTCAGCTTTCGCCAGACAACAGCTTTCTGCCTGTTTTACTACCTACGGACCGGAGGGGGTATTACTCGCTGTGGGGGGTACTTGACCATTTTTGTGTCCTCCAAAGGGCGTATTGTAAACTGGATTGCTTCTGAGCAATTCTACCAGTTTTCTGAACACTTTGTCCAGACACATTATTTCTTTAGAGTTGATGTTTACAACTTGACTGATATGGAACAACCATTGTCAATTCATAGAAATTAGCGATCAGGAACAGATTTTAAATTTCCTGTCATTTTATGCAAACGGATAATAGCGTTATCAACTAAGCGTTCTCCCGCACCAACTTCAACATAGGTCGAGTAACTTGCACCGTATCCACCCTCTGAAGCTGCCTGTATTGTGGGAAAGTACGAAAATACATCGTTGCAGTAGCCCAGAAAAAAAGTATGAGCAATAGGCGACCGATTGCGGAGGGCAACCTGAAAGTCATCAAAAAATTCCCCCGGGAAGCCTACCCATGCAATTTCTTTTCCCAATAACACTATCGGAGTTTCCGCTTTAATAACCGCCGGGCGGTCTCTGACCAATTCTTCATAATATTTTTCTCCCCTCTGCTTAATATAAAATTCTTTCACATTCTCATCTTTTAGGTCATAGCGGTATTTCAACTCGGTGATATTTTTATCCGTTCTCAATGTGATTGTATCGTCTTTAAGTGGTTTCATTGACTCGGCTATGCGGACAACTTCCTTTCCCAATGCAATTCCCGTTTGCTTTAGTTTCGTGTACGTATCCTGATTACTTTCCTTCGGCCTGTCATACGGATTGATCTCACCGCAGGCTCCTTGCAGGTAAAGACAAGTACCACCAAGACGTTCCTCAACATAGTTACGCATAACGCCCGGAAATTCAGCAGAATATTTCAGATTCGAACCCTCAAAAACTACAGGATGACATGCATAGTGAACGAGGATAGCAATCCATTTGCCATCCATTCCCTTAAAACCGGCTACACCAACAGTCTGATCGACCGGAGTGTTCTTTTTCCTCTCCGGATTGCTCCACAGCATCGTAACTGTTCCATCCGGATTGACCACACGCCGGTCGTATGAGAGATTTGCCGAACCGTAGCCTGTTTCAACTGTTACATGAGATTTCGACGATGCAGCATTGTTTATAACTTCATATATATTTCTCTCGAGTTTTGGTAGCCAGGGATTCTTTTTTGAAGGAAGGTCAGGTTTCAGATCAGGACCCGCATGTGTATGAATTGCTAAAAAAAGAATGGTAGAAATTTGCAATTCTTTTTCCGCCTTCTGACGGATGCGTTCACGAATTTCTTTTGGCGGCGGACCAATAAGGTCAAGGACAACCAAAGAAATACGCTTGCTTCCATCATCCAAAACAATTGATTTGGCATATAGAGGATCCCAAATGCCGTTAGACAGATCTTTTCGTGAGGCATATCCTCTCATAGGCATTCCCAGTGGTGGAGTAATATCTACCGTAGCAACTCCGACTTCCAAGGCATGAGCAGTGTTGGAGATACCTCCGTTTTCACCGGCAATTAACAAAATAGAGGAAAAACCGAACATTAAAATAAATTTTTTCAAAAACATAATTTCTCCTTTGAGTAATTAATAAAGTCCATACCATACTATATCAAAATTATATCAGAGGTTGGTTATTCACCTTGGTCAAGATAAAGATAGCATACCATATATACATTTATAATATGTGTTGTAAAAGAAGAAAAAAATGTTTGAGAGTTCTTAGACCAGTTCCACCGGCCAATCAAGCCGGATGTGGAGCACAAAGCATTTCTGAAGGGCTCCTTTGACGCACATTTGTTAACAGATATTCTTTAGCTCAACCATGATTTCGGGCCCATTAGCATTGGGGGGCCAGATCAGGCATTTGATATGTCATCACTTCTTTAGTAAAATAGATATTGTAAAGATAGCCTCAATTTTCCCGGTGGAAATTGTGGATATATGCTCTGTTCTTAACCTAAGTTCATTTGGGAGAATTAGTGAGATGTTGAAAAAGTATTTTCTGACAAGTGTTTTGGTTGCCCTAAGTTTTGGATTGCACAGCGCATCATGTGAAGAGACGAAGATGATGTATCTGTCAGGCATGGACAAAGACGTTCCGGCGCAGTGGGAGTTTTATTGTACTGAAGGGCGAAACAGTGGCGAATGGACGACGATTCAGGTGCCGTCAAATTGGGAACTGCAGGGCTTTGGCACATATAATTATGGGCAGCATAAGGAAAAGGGCAGTGAGCAGGGGAAATACCGATACAATTTCGAGGTACCGAATGGGTGGGCAGACAAGGTTATCAACATTGTCTTCGAGGGTGTTATGACTGATGCAGATGTGTGGATCAATGGAAAGAGTGCCGGGCCGAGGCATCAAGGAGGTTTTTATCGTTTTAAGTATGATATCACCGAATTGATCAAATTTGGCAGGATGAATCTGTTGGAAGTCACGGTAAGCAAGGTCTCGGCAAACGCGAGTGTGGAGGCTGCGGAGAGGAAGGCGGACTATTGGGTTTTCGGAGGGATATACCGGCCGGTGTATCTGGAGGCCCTTCCAAAGCAATTTATCAAACGGATAGCGATTGACGCAGAGGCGGACGGGAATATCACTGTAGATGTTTACCTGGAGAATATCGCGACGGCAGACAAAGTTACGGTGGTAGTACCGGGAGTGGGTGCTGGAGGTACTTTTAGCACG
This sequence comes from uncultured Pirellulales bacterium, assembly GCA_964537355.1. Lineage (GTDB taxonomy): Bacteria > Planctomycetota > Phycisphaerae > Sedimentisphaerales > Anaerobacaceae > NIOZ-UU13. Next base: position 12,813 of record CAZIAN010000082.1, read on the forward strand.
CAAGTAATTAAGGGACAGAACAAAATAACTCTCAACTCAAAGGTAGCGGGTATAAAGCCCTGGAGTGCAGAGACACCATATCTGTATGACTTGGAGCTTCAGTTATCTGCAGGTGACAAAGTCATTCACAAGATCAAAGAGCGGTTCGGATTTCGCACGTTCGAAGTTCGTCCTGGCAAAGGTCTGTTTCTAAACGGGCATAAGATTCGACTGAAAGGAGTAAGCCGACACTCGTTCTGGCCTGATTCGGGGAGGTGCCTGAGCAGGAAGATAAGTTATGATGATGTGCGGCTGATAAAAGAGATGAATATGAATGCAGTTCGAATGTCACATTATCCGCCGGACGTACATTTTTTAGAGGTGTGTGACGAATTGGGCTTGTATGTTCTGGACGAATTGGGGGGATGGCAGAGGCCTTCGTATGATACAGAAATCGGTAGAAAGCTGGTCAGGGAACTGGTTACAAGGGATGTGAGTCATCCATGTATTCTGTTCTGGGACAATGGAAACGAAGGGGGATGGAATCGAGAGCTGGATGTTGAGTTTGAGTTGTATGACCCACAGAAGCGACGAGTTCTGCATCCCTGGGAGAATTTCAATGGTATTGATACCGAACATTACCGGAACTATGAGAGCGTCAAAAGGAAGCTTCAAGATTCAACTCTTTTTATGCCGACAGAATTTCTGCATGGTCTGTACGATGGAGGTCTCGGGGCTG
>CAZIAN010000083.1:0-7228 GCA_964537355.1 uncultured Pirellulales bacterium
AGTCATCTCCGGAGTACATATCCTACTAAACCATATACAGAATCCGCTAATAAGGATAAGAGCAGTAACCACAGAAGTAACTAAAATTCTAATAATTGTCTTCTTTTTAATCACAAATGAATCCCTTTTATAATAACTTACACTTGATCATAGAAAAATGAGCAAAATGTTAACAGCCGCTTAATCTCAATAAAGATTTTCCACAACCCGCAATTTACGTTTACTCTGTGAAAGGCTTTTACTATCACTGAAGCTTGTCCGCAATCTCACTAATTTTACTTAACGAACTTTCAGAGCCTGAGTCTTGCCGGCTTCTCAAGTATCCTGACTATTATTTTGCTCGTCTGTGTGGTTTGGCGTATCAGGCAGAGAGCCATTGGTCGATATAGCGGCTATCAGCGCGCGTGCAACCCAGAGGCCGCTGACAATCACAAATAAGGCCGCAATCACAACAAGAATTATGATTACTACTCCCATCATTTACGCTCCTCGCGAATTTTTGCAATCCAGTGCCCCACTACGTATGCCAACAGTGCCGCCCCAAGGGCCGGAATAATAGCAGGCACGTTCGTTATAATAGCAGGAACTTTTGTCAAAGATGGAAAGATAAACTGAAAACATACCGCAACAAGTGTACCAATACCCATTGATAAGATTCCTGCCAGCGGACGCGGACGTTTTATCCACAACCCGATGATTAGTGCAGGCAGAATCGCAGGGGCCCAAATGCTATAGCAGATAAGCAGGCCGCTGATAATACTCGGTACGGCAACTGCGCCTACGGCGGCAATCATCGCAATGATTATAGTGGCGCTGCGACCAATAACCAGAGCAGTGTTGTCCGGTACGTTGGCAAAAGGCTTGACAATGTCCTGAGTAAATGCCACGGCACCGGCGTTGAGAAGTGAATCGAGACTGGACATCACTATCGAAACAAGTACGACAAGCAAAAGTGCATAACCCTCGGCCGGCATAATCGACTTAACCAGCTTTAATAAAACGTCATCTTCAATTGTGCCCTCCGGGATAATACTCCTGGCTGAAATACCAAGTGCTATCATAACCATAAACCAGGCCAGGCTAAAGATACCCGCCGATATAAAACCGTTCCGTGATATCCGGGTCGTTCTGGAGGCAAGCGCCCGGTTTGCATAGGGAGGTATCAGCGTTTCCCCAAGCAAAAAGGCCGTCACCAGGCCGACAATCTCAATGCATGATGTCGAGCCAAACCCATTAGAGGTAGCGGCCGATGCCTCTTTGGCGAAAGTCGCCGCACCTCCATCCAGATGGAACAACAACACAAACAATAACGTAAGAGGCAGTAATATCGCGAACGCGGAAAATTGAAAGGCGTCAGTTATTACGCTTGCCCGCAATCCACCGAATGTCGTATATAATGCCGTAACACCGACAATTATAACCACCGACGACCAGTGAGGCAGTCCAAAGATGTCACGCAATACGCCACCGCCGGCCTTGGCCATAACCGCAGCGAGGCCGGCACATACTCCTACGGAGATAAGCCCGGCAAGAACCTGGCTATCGCGGTCGTACTTCTGACCGATTGCATCGCCTAAAGTGTGGCAGTTTTTCAGAGCCCTGAGCCGGGGGGCAGCAAGCAGACCGACTAAGATGTTCTGGACCGAATACGCCAGGCCTATACCCAAAAAAAGCAAACCGCTGTTGAAACCCCTGCCAACGAAGCCGATTGAAAAACCCGGCCCGACATAAGTAGCGGCAAGACTGCCGAAAACCAACGCCAGAGGAAGTGCCCGCCTTGCCAATGAAAACTCTTTAAACTCACGAGCTGCGCGCGCACGAACTGCCACAAATGTAAGCACAACCACATAGGCTGCAACAATAGCCATAGAGAAGACCGTATGCACAGTTTCGTCCTAATCCGACATTATATGCTTAGCTAAGCCTGGTTTAGACAGTAACTTCCTGATGTCTATTCATGCTTGTTCTGAAATCTTTCTTCTTCCAGTTCGTTAATAACCGCATTTAGCTCGGACTCGGTTTGAATCCATCCAAATCGCGCATCGACAAGAAAAGTACCGTACCACTGAATCAAATTCTTCGCAAAGACTTCATCCTTGCAGTAAATCCCGAACGATATTTCTCCCGCATGTAAGCCGGTCTTTCTCGGCTTTTTAGGAAAGGCCAGCAGAACCGAGCTTCGGGTCAAAAGAAATTCCAGGTCGGAAACCTGACTGTTGTAAATCCGGACCCTACCAGCTTCTATCGCCTCAGGATACTTGCGAAATAGAAACCTCGCGGCATTCGCAAAATCAGGCACGCTTAAATTCATTGCCCGGTGTATTCTTACATCACTGTATTCTTCTATAATTTCATACAAAGTGCTAAGATAATCCTCTATCGGCTTTCTCTCACCTTCGAACAACATGCATGTCCAAAGCTCACTGTAGCCCGTCGAATCAAGCTGCTCCTGAAGCATTCTCTTGGCAACATTATAAGTTTCGCTTCGACTGACTAATACCTTTAGCAGACGCTCGGTCAGAATTTTCGCCCAGGCAGGCATGTCGTCCGGCAAGGACTCCGGCGGACAAACACCAAGACGTGTCAGGAGTCTGAGAAACTGCTTTTGGTCGGAACCGTAGAACCTTCTGCCGACAACGCTGCCCACATTGCCGTCACATTCCATACCATATTGTTTATGATAACCAAACGACAGTCGGTGAACTTCAAAGCCATGAGTAACCAGCTTTTTCTCAAGCTCGCCAATCAGCCAGACCGCCTGCTTCTCTGGCGATTTATCAATAGACAGATGAACATTCGGGCACAGCACTATCGGTCTTTTGCCTATCAGCTCAGACAGGGAGCCGAATTCCTCCGCCGCCTCTTCCACCTCCTGTTTACTGTCATAGATCTCTACACACACAAATACCACCAGTACGTTCTCGAAAATCCTTTTCGGCTGCTGCTCTGATATCGTTAAAGGATCTATCCGGGAAGACTTCTTTTTGTCCTCAAAATAGCAGGATGAACATTGGTAGCAATCCAAAATCATATTGGTTTCTAAGTCCTGTTTTCCCTTTTGGCTGCGCTCCTGGTACGAGTACGGCGTTTGCCGGGCGGCGAAGCCTTGGATTTCTTCAAACGTGATGCAATCTCAGCGTCAACACGGGATATAAACAGGCTCACATTCGGCGCTACAGCCTTGTCGGCGAATCCGACACCGTTAAGAATTCGCGAAATCTCTGTTGCATCCCAAAACTCCCACGAAGAAGCTATCCTTTCCGCTTCCTCACGCGTAAGTGATTTCAGAAAAGCCGGAATACAACCGTCACGAAGGGCATCGGCATAGTCAACCAGCAACTCATGAATTTCTCTGTTCGTATCAGACATCTTTATTCCTCCCGTACTAAATACATTATCATTCTTCACGATTGTAATAGCACAGCATCTTTCTAAGTTTCAAAATAGTTCTGAATTCAAGCATTTTTATCGCCCCGACCGTAGTCTTAAGTTCATTGGCAATCGCTCTGCTCGAAGCGCCTTCCATCCAAAGCTCTATCGCTCTGCGCTCACGGGCCTTTAGTTTACCCATCGCCTGAGTCAGAATATCCTGAAGCTCCGAGCTTGACACCATCTCAAGAGCACCGATTTCAGGGGCAATAAGGTCTTTCAAACTGTTTTGCGATAGATATAAATTTCGGTTTCTTCTCCTGTAAACTTCTCTCAGGCGATTACGCATATAATAAAGATACACGGTTTTCAGCAGTTGTTTCTCACTCGTTATATTACACAAGCGCTCGGGCTTTTCCCAAATATCGGCATATACATCTTCCAAAACATCCTCACACTCTACCTCATTACCGAGGTAGCGGTACAAATATTTAATGAACATTCCAAACGTAGCTCGCACAAAAGGCTCCATTGCCCGGCGGCGCCTTTCGGCGTCCGCAGCCGAGAGTCCTTTCAATGCGTTTCGCAGCCGCTTATCCATACAAAGTCTCTTGCTTCCAAGTTCATTTCCGAATCCCCCGTTACACTAAAACTGCTCTGCTATAAAAACTTTCTCCCTGTCTTTAACAGAGACCAACTTGACGATTGGCAACAACAATTATATATCAAGCTCAAAAGTTCATCAACTATCAAGTTATTAAAAAGCATAACAGGGACAAAGTGGTCACTTGAATCGGTTATAATCCAAACGCACTAATCGTCTCCCGGCTGTTAAAATCCGTATATAGGTCTTAGCTGATCTTCGGTCGGCAAGTGGCCATAATACTCACCTCTGGTGCCGACATAACCAACCCCATGCCTTTTGAGCCGCACCTGGCTTATAGAACCGTTACTGTTGGTAATATTAACCGCAACAGTTCTCATTTCCTGACTCATATAGGCCCTTTCGGCCTGTTCTTTTGTCTTGTCGCTTTCGTTTCCGATCATATAGCCGGCCGCTCCTCCCACCGCTGCACCGATTAAAGTCGCCTCACTGTCACCACCGGCCAACTGGCCTATACTTGCACCGGCTAAAGCTCCGATGGCGGTGCCGACCTGTGCATCACTCTCGCAGCCAACGAAGAATAACAAACCAAAACTCAAAACCGCTGCTGCTAAAATTGTCGTCAGTTTCTTTTCCATTTTACATCTCCTTCAAATCAATTACATCAGTTCCTAAATGCGTTGTTAGTCTATTACCGGCAGGCCTTCGCCGGCTCGATATAACATTCCAGCCACTGCGAGGCCATTGCGGCATAGTCTTCAAAATCTATTGTACAGTCACCGTTAATATCACCGGCCATCCAGGCTGTGCACCAGGCAGCCTCGGGCCCATCGAGTACCACCGCATAAATTTCCGAATTTCCATTGCGGTTGTCCTGCCAAACCACCACGCCGCCGCTAATGGCGGGATTGGTCTGGTCGTGAGAATCATCGGTGATTTGAAATTCCTTCCGCGTCGTAAGGTTATATCCGTATATGTCCCAGTTGTTATTTCGGTTGTCCTGCCAGACGATTATATTGTCGTCAATGTCGGGATTTGTCTGAGAAAATTCGTTTGCCGCAACTGCAAACTCAACAACATTGTTGGGATCGCCCTGCCGGAGCATCTCGAAGTCGGAAATATCCGCCGCATAAATATCCCAGTCACCAAAATAGTTGTCCTGCCAGACGACGATATTACCACAGATCGCCGGGCTTTGCTGGTCCTTTTCAATGTACGAGACGGCAGCATCCACTGGTTTGTTCCTTTGCCATATATCAGCGGCATAAATATCCCAATCGCCAAAAAAGTTGTCCTGCCAGACAACGGTTGTCCTGTATATGGCAGGTCCCTGCTGGTCATGTTCGAATGCGGCGATTTGAAATTCCGCCGGATTACTCAGGTCGGTAATGTCGGCGCCGAAAATATTCAAATCACCGGTCTCACCGTCTTCCCAAACGACCGTATTACCGTGAATTGCCGGGTTGCATTCATTATTATCGGCGATATCTGAAACTGCAAAAATTTGCGGCTCATTCAAATCGTTAATATCCGCCGCCCGAATATCCCAGTCTGCAGAGCCCTCCCATACAATATAATCCTGCCACACTACGATATCTTCATAAACAGCCGGATTTTTCTGGTCATTAGCATCACCTATAACAAAAACTGCCGGCTCACTCGGATTGTTTATATCTGCAATATAAATATCATAGTCTCCATATTTGGTAACGAATTGCTGCCATACTACAATATTACCCCAGATATCAGGCGCTTGCTGTTCATCGCTTGCCGGCCAGATAGCAAATTCGGCCCAGTTGCCGGCCTGACCGACAGATACCAGAAGACCCACAAAAACAATAACCTCTTTAGATGTTGTAAAGTATCTGATTTTCATCGCTTTGCTTTGCGCCCGAATAATTAATGGTTAACACTTTCAACCGTACTGTTTTCGGCCCTGACTTTTTCCAGGACGTTAAGCAGAGTTGTTGCAGCTACTGCATTTTCCATATCAAGGCTGGCATCCTGCAGGGGCCCGACGGCCTCGTCAAGCTTGCCGATACCAAGCAGTTGATAACCCAAAAGAAGTTGAAGGTCCGCATCAAAGCTGTATAGCTCCGCCTTTTCGGCAAGCTGATTAATTTGCTCGAACAGCACATCGTCATCAGAATACAACCCGCGTGGATAAAAAACGCCTTCCTTGTCAGGTGTAACCTTCGCCAGTGTATTGCGAAGAACCTCCGCAGCTTCTGAATATTGTTCACGAGCGAAAAGCGCCTGTGAGTAGGCAAACGGAACTATTATATCATCAGGTGCAAGCGCCATCGCTTCGCCGAATTTTTCAATAGCCATGTCATAATTGTCAACCTCAAAGGCCTTGACGGCATCTTCGAAGTACCTGTCCGCCAGCGTCACCTCGCCCGGTTCTTCAGCCGCCTGCTGCGCTAACTTCTCGCGGACATCGGCAAAAGTGTTATGGTCAACAGGCACAATACCATCTACTTCCTGCCCCGACACAGACACCCCAGCATTGTCATCGTTGTAGTAATTGTAGGTGTAGTAGTTATATGTGTCGCCCTGTACTTCACGGGCAATCGGGTAATAACCGTACCAGGCATATGGATGGTAGCCGTACCAGTAATAACGTCTGTACCTGTAATTTAGCGGCCAGTAACCATCTAAGCTGACGAAGATATATTTCCGGTGATAATAGGGATAGATATATCTGAACGTGGACCACGGACCGAAACTGTAATGCAGCATATAATGATATCTTGGCCAGATTGATCTGCTGCACAACCGGTTATGCCAGTCTATATATGAATAGTCATGGTGATAGTCGTGACTTATTATATTCGGACGGTCGTGATATCTTACATGTGCAAATCCACGTGAAAAACTTCCCAGTTTGTAACTGTATAGAGCAGTCCTGTCTCCACGTTTAGCATCGTGCACAACCACAGAATCTATAACAGTTGTTCGTCTCTGCGGAACAACTTTTCTTATCCTCGAACTGGGCGATAACCTGCTAAAGCCCCTTGTATTCGTGCTTGTATGTTGTCGGCTTATCCCAAGCCTCCTTTCAGATTCATTGGTAATACGCCCATCTCGAGAGCCTCGTGAGAATCCGCCTCCCCTTGAATCACGTTCGCTCCTGTCTCCAGATATTCTGCTGTAACCAGTCCCCAGCCTGCTGCTGCCATCAGGTCTTCCCGTAGAAGTGGGAACAGAAGTTTTTCTGTCTCTGATTGAGCTGCCAATACGCGAGGACCTGCT
>CAZIAN010000083.1:7328-13473 GCA_964537355.1 uncultured Pirellulales bacterium
GCTGCTCGTACTGCCGGCCCGCGGCTGTGTACTGCGAGCACTCGGTGTTCTCGTACTGATTGAGCTGCCGATACGTGATGACCAACTTGAGCTTATACCGCTGCTTGAATTACTGGTTTGCGGCTGTGTGCTGCGAGTACTCGGTGTCCTTGTACTGATGGAACTACCGATACGAGATGACCTGCTTGAGCTTATACGACTACTCGATCTGCTGGATGGACTGCGAGTGCTGGAAGTAACTCCCGACCGTATAGTAACAGGTCGGCTGACTGATGTTCGACTGGATTGACTGCTGGTACTCCCCCTGCTGGGTATGCGGACGTTTACTCTGCTGGTAGTTCTGCTCGAACCGCTACTTCGCAGAGAACTGCTTCGCATTGAACTACTCCGCAGAGAGCTGCTTCGCGAAGAGATACTGCGACTTGTTGAAGCCCTTGGCGTAATCGTCCTGGTTGGAGTCCTGACAGATCGCGATGAGATAGCAGTCCTGGTGGAGCTTGATCTGCTGGTCGAAGGTTGCCGGCTCCTTGAAGCAGAGGAAGACCTTGAAGTTTGCTGGCTTCTGGAGCTGCTCCCGCTCGATTTACTGCTTTTGCCGGATGCCTTCTCCGCCAAAACCGGCTCAATGGTCAGTATTAGGGCCAAAAACAACGTTCCAACAACAATTTTAACGTTTTTGTGATATTTTAGCGTTGCCATAATACTTCTCCTTAAACACTTAATGTAAAAAACATATACATTCGAGATTCTTCTCTATCTATTAAAGGCACTAAAATCAAGGCCGGTAACAGGAATTTTGCCCAAAAATTCACTATTTTTTAAGCTTTTTGTATATGGAAATGCGGAAGGTACCCTCAAATGCGTCGTTTGGGGCCGCATCGATTGGTTTGTTTGATGGATTGTTAACAGAATTCCGGATCCAGGCAAAGATGCACTTGCTGGCAATTTTGAATTAACTAATAATTTTGCTGCGTATCTACAACACTTAACAAACAACTAATTTCACATTTTTTAGACACTCTTTAATGAGCACCTGCAAATGAAATGATGGAATGAAAACCTGCTTTTCTGTCAACCCTTAACAGCACGCCGTCTTCGACAGCTATTGGTTGCTGTATTTGCACATTCCTTGCACCATACAGCCAATCCGTCTTTATGTCTGCTATGTTTGTAATATTGGTTCTCGGCCTTCCACTTTTTACATCTGCCGCACCGCTTCTGCTTAATACCTCCGGCAACACGATGAAGGTCTTTATAATTATTGTATTTTTTCACAGAACCTCTTTTTTTTTCGTAACGTTCTCTCGCATATTCAGACTCACATTCCCTGCACCAAATCCTCAGCCCGTCCGCGCGGGTACGATTCTTGCCGAACTCACTATCGTTTTTACGTTTTTTACATTTGCTGCATTGCTTCATTTTTTACATCCATAGCTTAAACCATCCATAGCAAAACACACCGACCTCTTCGACATCGGCTTTTATTCAAACTCGGAATTCTACCACACATTTTCTCAAAAGACAAATATTCGTTTGATAAATTTCCTTGATTTAAACTAAAAAAAGCATAATCTAGCCACATAGATAGGAATATTTCCCCAAAAACATCATCTCAACAAACCCGGCCTAACATTTTTTTCCTCTTCAATCTCAATCCCCCGGGCGCTGACTCTCTATTCCATGGCTCCCGAGCTGCCCCGCGACATAATCAAGCGTTGCCGCCAGCATCCGCGTCCCTATTTGCGTATCTTCATTTTGGCTTACCAACAAATCGACCGCACTTTCTACGGCACTGTCCGCAATCGCCAAAGAAAATTCATCAAGTAATTCAGGCGTGTATGCAATGCCTTTTGAGTTCAAAAACAACGTCATACCCCAACTCCTTGGCAATATAAGCATGAGTAGCAGCCCCCCACCCAAATGCCAAACCCGGCACCACATACACAAAAATACTGATAATCATAATTAACAATAACTTGTTTTTCATTTTCCTACCGCTTCTATTAGTAAACTTTTCCGCCTCGTCCGTCTATGCCGATGTGGCTGTATATTATTATAACCACCTGCTATTGTCTTCACAAGAATTTGTTGCCGAAAAGCTTATGAGAAAACCCATAAGTTTTAGGATTTTTCCCTTGACAGAATACCGGCTTTTCAGATATTTATAATTTATAAATGTCTCTTGGAACTCTGTAAAGACATTTACCCTGGACACGAGAAAGATGTTCTAATTTTACCCCAGGTTATAGGCGTCTTTAACGTGCTCGGGTCTTTGCAGTTATGCCACTATTTACCGTAGAAAGGGGTCATTTAAGATTTTGATGTTTTACCTCATTGATTGGATATACGTACTTGCTCATCAACCCCACCCAAGGATATTGCGGCAGGATTACTACAGAACACTAACCAGCATATACCAGATTGAACAAAACGTACGCCCTATCTGTAAATACAAAGAATGATTGAAAAAATAATTTTATGAGTCTGACAGGAATTTGAGTTCAAAAGGAGAGCACTATGGAATATCACCTATACATGTCATTAATTCCAGAATCCCTGGTTGTGTCAATGCTTCCTGCAGAGGAATTTGGCAGATACCTCGCAGTTGGGACCAAAAAACGGGCAAATGAGCAGGCGATTTTCTTTGAACTGAGTAACGATTTTGAAAGCGAGTATTTCGACCTGAAGGGGGCAATTCAGCTTTGCAAGCCACACGAAGACGGACAGCCCAAACACTCCGTGTACGTATCAACCTACCGTGTTCTTGAGCACGTACCGTTGGAGGCAATTGGAAGTCTTTGGCTGGTTACAAGTAATGGCCTGACACTGGAGTTGAAACAGGACTCATTGCCAACAGAAACTGAGCAAATACATCACCTGTTTCAGGAACTATGTCCTGTTCACCCTCTGATTGCCAGTTCTCTCAACCCGTCCAAATTCTGTAAATTCATTACTGACCCCCAGGTCCGTGTTTCCGTGCCAAGGATATGTTTCCTTGAATTGCGTATGGGAACAGTGCCGGAGAAACCGGAGAAATCAGACCCGGGAGACCTGCCCTATAAGAATATCAAACATCTATGGAACTGTATACTTGAACTGATCGAAAAGAACAAAACAACAAAGACCGTGAACCGGACCTATGTCCCACGTGTTATGTACCGTTGCATAAAAAGCGGTTTCTATGTGGGCGACCAGCAAATACTGCTATACTATCCGTTCCCATCCAGAGAAGAAATGGAGAAAAACCACCACAGGTGGTGGCGATGGGCACAGGAATCTTGACCAAGGATTAAAACTGTCGTCATATATCAATTTCTTCTAATTAAAACCTTCGTGGTTTTTTCTCTAACAAGAAGGTCTTCGCATCTTCTGCCCCGCCATCACGCCTCAGGATGTACTTGTTCACAAAGAACTATTACGGTCTCAATTTCTCTCGGTTAAAAAACGCAGCATACGAATTGGATGTAGGTTCGAAATACTCCGGCGATTCCAATCGGATATCCCCAAAAAAATCTCTTGACTAATACTCAAAATATGTGTATTTTCCTAATACTTTACGCAAAAAGGATTTTGTGGTATTGACAATGGAAATAGCAGTCAACCAAAGACAAGAGCAAAGGTTATGTTATCGCTGGCCTGTTAGCTTCGCCAGGAGTGTGAAGGAAAAACCTTCTCCCGGCCAGATACTTGATGTTTCCAGTTGGAATCTGGCCTTTCTTTGCCACGCCAACAAAAAATGTCCCCGCCCGGAACAATTGATAAACGTTGATTTTGGCGTCCCTTACTTCGATTCAGCCGATTCCTTCGATACGGTATTTTTCAATCGCATCGGACGTGTCTCTCGCGTCGATAACCTCACCAACCTCGTAAATCGCGTTGTAATCCAGTTCGCCAGACCGTTATTCTTTAAACCCGGTGAACAGAATATCAGCGAATCAGAAGCCCTGCAAAGACTCGAAGCAAAAACTCAGTCAATTTCCAAAGCTGAAGAAGAAGCCCGGCTCTACAGTGAAGCACTGCTTAAAGCCGAAGAAAAAACAACCTCCTATGAGCAGGCCAAAGCCGAAGCAGAAAAAAAACTAAAGGACGCAATCAAAGCAAGATGCAAAGCCGAAGCTAAATTAAGAGCCGAAGCCGAAGAAAAAATAAGTGCTTACGCCGAAGAAAAACAAAGAGTCGAAGAAAAGCTCGAAGCTTACGCCGAAGAAAAAGAAAGAGCCGAAGAAAGAGCAAAAACACAGGCCATCGCAACGGCCCAAGCCCGCGCTAAGGCCGAATCCGAAACAAAAGCAAGAATCGAAGCCGAGAGCAGGGCCGAAGCCGAAATACAGGCAAAAATTGAAGCACAGAAAAAAATTCAATTTGACCTCGAAGAAATGGCAAAAGCACGCGCCGAAGAATTGATACGGGTTGAAGAAAGAATAAAATCCTATGCCGAAGCAAAAGACCGGATAGAAGAAAAACTAAAGGCTGAAATCGAAGCAAGATGCAAAATAGAAGCTAACGCAATAGAGCAGGCCGAACAATGTGCAAAAGCACAGGCCAAAGCGGCCGCTGAAGCCGAATTGAGAATTCAGGCACAAAATAAAGCCGAAGACTATGCCCACAAGATGGAAACCCTTGAAGACCAGATGCAGCAGAAGATTAAATCTTATAACGGCCAGATTGCTGAAATCAAAGCCGAAGCTGCCGAGGAAATCGCCAAAGTAAAAGCTGATGCGGCAGATGCAATATCAAAACTCAAAGCCCAGCTTAAACAAAATCCTCAATCACACATCCGGGCAAATATCGAAACCGAACAAAAGACAACCTTCAAAACCATACACTCCCCCAAAACAACCCTGCTAAAAAAAGTGGATAAACTCATTAAAGACAAGGGGACAATTTTCTAACAAATTACCTGTCTCTAATACTCAATTACTGCCACCTTTGCCCTGGCTCACCCCTCAACTTAATCAGGAACTTTCTTCAACGGGCTTATTCCATAGTATTATTCGGTAGCGCATTATGATAAGGATTTTTCTCACAGTAAAAAAACCGGGAGACAGGCGCCCCCCAGTTGCTTAAAAAAGCTCTGGTTGAGCCCACCTGCCTCCCTTAGTGAAGGAAAGAGTATTATGCCTGTTATGTTATGAAGGTCGAATGACTTGTCTGAATAATCCCCTCCACATATATAAAATATAACTTATCTATCTCGATAAGCAAAAAAATCGTATAAATTTTTTAATTCCCACTATTATTATCGGCCCCAAGAAACTTTTTACTCTTTTTTACAGATCTCGGGCTACTGTTTAGTTTTTGAGATATTAGTGGACTTTTCTAACGGAGTTTGCCCTGTGAGATACCAAAGGTTATCTGACGGGAAAGATAATATAGAAGAAATTCACTGGCGGCAATCGCAGGAATAAATTGTTTTCATTAAAGACGACTCTGCATGGATTCTGTAGATAATTGATGCCTGACGACTTGATCTGCTAAATACGCTGAATTAATTACTTCTTTGGTTTTTTGGGCTTATTGTCCTCTTTTTCCAGATATTGAGCGATTTGTTTCAACTGCTCGCATATCTGCCTGTTCTGTCGAAGAAGAAGCTCAAGCTGCGAATGTATCGTCTTTGAGCCAAAGATACTCTGGGCAAATACAAAAAAAAACATTACTGCCAGCGTCCCACCGATAGTGATAAAGCTCACCGCCCATAAAATCTTCTCCACAAGCTCGTACAAACCAGGATCTACCATACTGTTACCTTAGAATATAAAAAGCTGCAAATATCCATCTCTCCTCAGATTGCCCTCTTTATAATAACCATAACCCACACCCCGGTCAATCCAAAAGTTGCACCCAGCCCCCACTACATTTATTAAATACCAAAAAAAATCCTTGTCGTTTATATCTCAAATACTATATTATTTAGGGTTTTGGAGAAGTTTGTTAATGAATACCCGGAAATAAACTCTTTGGAGGCTTAAAAGTGGCTAATACCGACGACATTCGTAACATCGTTATCTTAGGGCACGGCGGCAGCGGCAAAACATCCCTCACCGAGGCAATGCTGCACAAAACTGGGGCAACCAACCGGCTCGGAAGCGTTGACGATAAAACAAGTACATGCGACTACTACGATGAGGAAAAAGAACACCAGCAT
>CAZIAN010000084.1:0-13378 GCA_964537355.1 uncultured Pirellulales bacterium
GGATAGCTCGGCCACGGAGAACGGAGAGCTCGCCTTAGGCCAGAATGTACTGTGACTAATTGCCTCTACTATCTGTCCGAAGGCCACATCATTGTCCGCTACCTGGGCGTCCGGCGTTGGCGAGCCGGCTTTGGTTCCGGACGTATGGTCATTCGGCAGGCAGATGATAATCAAATTGGGGAACTCGCCCTTTCTTTCGTATGCATGCAACTCATTGATGAACTGTGCAGCTCGAAACACGTCGGGGATGTCCATGTCCCAGCCGACCGTCTGGGTGTTGAGGTAAGGCCGCAGCGATTCAATGCCGGGCCGGCTGGAAATGTTGACCAGTTGGGTTTGGTTGACAAAATCATGATAGTAGTCCAGAAACTTCGGTAAGTCTTCCTTGCCAGGAACCGCCCATGCAGTCTCCGTAATGGCGAATTCACCATAGACTCGCAGCGACTTGCCATGCGCGACGGCATTGTCCCAAATGAAACCGGAGGGTGCATAAGCCAGGGCATCCACATCGTCGTCCTCCATGCCGTCGGGATAGCTACGAGGAAAACCCGCAAAAGACTTTTCCATATAGTCGGTGGCGAATGCGGAATCCGACCATTGGTGACCGTCAGCGCTAAGAATCCCGGAACAATAGATGTTGTCCAGCAGAACGAATTGACGCACCATCTTGTGCTGGTTGGGCGTAATCTCGGCGTCAAAGACACACAGCGATGGATCACCGTTGCCTTCGGGTATATCCCCGAGGACCTGGTCATAGGTCCGGTTTTCCTTGATGATGTAGACCACGTGGTCAAAGACGGACGGCTCGCCGACTCTTTCCGGGATGGGTCGCACCGGTTGGTTCAGTCGCGCCGGTTGCCGAGCCTCCTTCAGCAAGGGGTATCGATAGTTGTCGAGCACTTGGCGCGTCAAGGCCGCAAGCTCCTTAGGCTTTGGAACGGGTACAAGGGAGATAGTCCCATGATACTGATAGGTATTGAATTCATGGGCTCGCTCCTCTTGGAGGCCACGGGTCGAGCCGACTCCCTTGATATTGGCCACGATCAGCCGATGACGTGTGGTATCATAGGCAACCGCGCCGGGAAACCACCCGACGGGAACCAGCCCCAGAAGTCTTGACTTGATGGGATGGAAGCGGAACACAGCGATGGCGTTCTGGGTACCATTGGCGACAAAGAGAGTGTCACCAGACGGATTGAACGCCAGTGCGTTGGGGCTCGCTCCGAACAGGTCGGCTGGACTTGGCTTGGCCCAGATGGTTTCAATCACCTTGTCCGTACGCGTATCGATTACACTCAGTGTATCACTGCCGGCATTGGCCACTACGACATAGCGCCCATCAGGCGAACATGCTATACCGGACGAATGCAGGCCGACCATAATTTGGTTGACTGGTGTTTGCTGTTTGAGACGGATCACAGAAATCGAGCCTTCGCTGGCAATGTGACGCACTGCGTCAACGCGTACTCGAGTCCCTTGACCGGCCGGCCCGGTAAGACTATCATCATCCGGGAGACGACCGCCCCAGTTGCTCACGTATGCTTTGTCGCCAACAAGGACCACATCATAGGGTGCTACTCCCACCGGCCACGACCGGAGTATTTCGCCAGTGGCAGTATCAATCTCCGCCAGGCGATTGGATAGATTCAACACCACGTATAATCGACGTCCATCATGGGAAATCTCCAGACCGGCCGGGATCTCTTTCTTACGATTCGGAGCATTGGCAGCAGGCAAGGGAATGGAAAACAGACCACCGACCTGCCCGTTCCGACTGACGTTGAAAACCTTGATGTCGCCATTGACATTGGACAGATAAATGCGGGATCCATCCGGGCTGAATATCAACCCGGTATAACTAAGCTGGCCGGATTTATCCGGCTTGAGGATATGAGAGGAAACTGTGTCAGAACTTCTGGCTTCGCTAGAAGGCAATGCGACGTTCTGTTTGATTTCACCAGTATGGGCATCGATCAAAACCAGTTCCTGTGTTTTGCCCGAAGTGACGAGCAGGCGACAGTCAGGACTCAACGCCAAGGCTTGCGGACGCATGCCTGGCAGTTCCACCTGGATGCCGATAGGCGTAAGCACCTGATTAACCGGTGTGATGTATCTTTGTGAACTTATTTCGCCCACTGGCTCGGTGCTGGAATAATCCAGTGTTCGGCAAGATCCGGCTAAGACCAGCAAAAACAGCAGTGTCATGGGCATTACAGGTAACTGTATCACATTATTTGATGTTGCCATGTCTTTATGATCTCTATTCATCCGAGGTCTCCCATTTGACTTCATAACCTGTACTCCTGTAAGGTACACGTTCTATGATACTCAAAAACTGCATCCGATTGCAATAGTTCAGGCCATCAATTTTGGCTTATCCCCCATTAGGATGCCACTCATCTTCTTCAAGACGTTAGCGTCTATAATATAATCGTGCTATTTAAAAGACAGACGATGACCATTGTTTAGAGTGCATAAAATATTAGGGTTGAGCCTGAAGCCTAACGTCTAAGTCGACTTCGCCGTCTGGACGACGGACACGGAGTCGAACCGTATCGCCTATGTTATGGGTGTCGAGAATTCGAAAAAGATCCCTCGACTCCCTTACCGTTTTGTTATCGACAGCCACGATCAGGTCTCCAAGCATGAGTCTCCCTCTCCTATCGCGTCTTGTTGGGCGCACTCCTGCCTTATCGGCCGCTCCTCCTGGTGTCACTGTAAAAATGAGTACACCTTCAGCGCCGATACGCTTAACCAAGTAATCTTCTGCTATGGTCACACCAAGAACAGGCTTCTGCACCTTTCCATAACGAATAATTTGAGGTACTATACGGTTCACGACATCGACCGGCACGGCGAAACCGATTCCGGCATATGCTCCAGATGGACTAAAAATCGCCGTGTTGATCCCAATGAGACGTCCAGCGCTGTCGAGCAGTGGACCACCTGAGTTTCCGGGATTGATAGCAGCATCCGTTTGAATGACACCTTGGATTGGCCGGCGCGTTATAGACTCAATTTCCCGACCCAGACCGCTAATTACACCGGTTGTCAAGGTGTGGTCGAATCCAAAAGGATTCCCGATGGCAAAAACCTTCTGCCCGACTTCAAGGTCAGAAGATGTACCAACACTGATCGGTCGTAAAAGATTTTTCGGAGCATCTATTTTCAAAACGGCGAGGTCTTTGTCAGGCTCTAAGCCTACGAGCTTTGCCTTCCAAGTTGAACTATTGGCTAAGGTCACTTCTGCAGTCTGGGCATCTTTAATAACGTGGAAATTAGTGACGATGTACCCATTATCATCCCAGATAAATCCGGATCCCGTACCTTGAGGAATCTCTAATGCGCGAAAACTAAAAAAATCCGTCTGAACAGCGATGCTCGTAATGTAAACCACAGATGGAGAAACAAACTTAAACAGCTCAATGGTGCTTTTCTCATCCTGAGCCAAGTTCCCCCGTGGCATTACCAAACGAGGTTTTGCAGTTCCGTCGTTAAGACCACTAACCCATTGCCTCACTTGAAATAAAATGAGCAGGACAATTAACACCGAGAGCAGCATGATTAGTGTGCCTGTATGCTTTTGCTTTCGGGTGAAACATGAATTATTGGAATTTAGTTCCATGACTTTTTGCTTCAGTTTTGACTTCCTAATTCGAGATTATGCATTCCTTATCTTTACTATTGCTCCTGATTACAGGTTATAATAGAGTTGTTATCATAGTATGTCAAGTATACACATACACAGCAAATCATCTCTTTCAGAAGCTAAAAAACACCCTGATTTTCAGGTGACATTATGACACCAAAATGTCTCCACAAATGTTCATTTTGCCTATATCGAGTCCGAATAAATGTAAATATTTTGCAAAAAAACAGATGTTTTTTGAAATTTTCAGTGTGAAAACGGATAAGTACTCGCCACCTAAAAACGGCAAGTCTTTTAACATAAAGGACTTACATATCCTCAAGTAACACTCAGATCTATCAGTCCCAGTCAACCACCACGTGGATATTATCTATCAACGTTTTTCCGGAAGAGAAGTTATCATTATTCTTAACTCGTAACTGAAGAGAATTTACCTTTTCAGGTGTATCCACTAAACTTGTAATATCCCATGAGTCAAATGCTTCATGGTTTTCTTCTTCGTGCAATGGAGCATTTAGTTCTGCCCAAATCACCGGCTTAGTCGGCCAGCCTGTGCCAACAGACCATTTTAATTTTCCTGAGGTAAATCGTTCTTCCTCAAAGTGCTCGACATAAATAACGACTGATTGTATCACAGCATCTACCGGGATAGATACGTTTGAAAAGTCATAGGATATGTATGAACCGTAGCTAATTGCTAATCGTCTGTCGTCGCTGAATTGGATAAGATTGCTTTTGTCTTCTGCTAATAAAATGCTACTGTTTATTTGATTGTAGCCTTCCGTTACTGTCAACTTTACTTTCTTTGGCAAAGGTGGATTGATCTTACTCGTGTCATTGCCTATGTTACTGTTGTTCATCAGCGTATCAATCGTTACCACTGGCTTGTCCTCTCGAATTGTTGTAGCATTACCGATAACCAATGGCGGGTCGTCTACCAGCCTCAATGTAAATGCTATAGCAGTGATAATTGCCAATACTGAAATAAAGGCAAATTTTCTCCGCATAGCCTTTGATTGAAAAACATACTGACGGATTTGCTTGATAGGATTTGTTGCCTTTGTATCCTTAGATTCGGATTTTTGTCGTTTCTCGCTCTCAGCCTCAGCCTTCTCTTCTGCCTCAGTCCTGGTTAGGAGTTCTCCATAGGCTTTTGTCTTTTTTGCCAGTTTGGCCCTCTCTTTTTGTTCCGCTTTGGCTCTGGCCGCGGATTCTGCTCTTGCTTTAGCTTGAGCCCTGACCCTGGCATTTGTCTGGGTTTTGGCTCTCATTTCAGCTTTTGTTCTTTCTTGTGCTTCAACTGCTGCCTTCTCCTCTGCCCTGCGTTTTGCCTGGATTTCAGCTTTTAATTTTTTCTCTGCTTCGACATTTGCCTTAGTTTGGGCTTGAAGTTTCTTCTCTGTCTCAGCTTTTACCTTGGCATAAGACCTCGCCTTTTCCTCAGCCTGAGTTCTGGCTTGTCTTTCAGCCTCAGTCCTGGCCTTCACTACTGCCTCGGCTTTGGCCAGTAAATACCCGTAGGTCCTTGACTTTTCTTCCAGTTCAGCTCTCACTTGCTGCCTGGCTTTGGCTGCAGATTCTGCTCTGGCTTGAGCCTGAGCTTTAGCTCTTTCCTGTGCTTTGGTTGCTGCTTTTTGTTCTGCACTGTGTCTTGCCCGGATTTCAGCTTTTAACTTTTTCTCTGCTTTGACTATTGCCTGAGACTGAGCTTTAAGTTTCTTCTCTGTCTCAGCCTTTGCCTTGGCATAGGATCTCGCTTTTTTCTCAGCCTTAATTCTGGCTTGTCTTTCAGTCTCAGCCTTGGCTTCGGATTTAGCTTTAGCCTTCTCTTCTGACTTAGCTTTGGCCAGTAATTCCTTATATGCCTTTACTTTTTCTTCCAGTTCGAGTCTTGTTTCTGTCTCCGCTTTTGCTCTGGCCGCGGTTTTCGCTCTTGCTTTGGCTTGGGCCCTGGCCCTGGCCTTTGTCTGGTCTTTGGCTCTCATTTCAGCTTTTTCCCTTTCATGTGCTTCAACTGTCGCCTTCTCCTGTGCCCTGTGTTTTGCCTGGATTTCAGCTTTTAATTTTTTCTCTGCTTCGACCCTTACCTGGGTCTGAGCTTGAAGTTTCTTCTCTATCTCAGCCCTTGCCTTGGCATAGGACCTCGCTTTTTCCTCAGCCTTAGTTCTGGCTTGTCTTTCAGCCTCAGCCTTGGCTTCGGATTCAGCCCTGACCTTCTCTTCTGACTTAGCTTTAGCCAGTAACTCCTCGTATGCTCTTGCCTTTTCTTCCAGTTCGGCCATCATTTCCTGCTCAGCTTTGGCTCTGGCTGCGGATTCCGCTCTTGCTTTGGCTTGGGCCTCGGATTTGGCCTTTGTCTGGGCTTTGGCTCTCATTTCAGCTTTTGCCTTCTCCTGTGCTTCAGCCTCGGCCTTCTGCTCTGCTCTTTGTCTTGCTTGAATTTCAGCTTTTAACTTTTTCTCTGTGTCAGCTTTTGCCTTAGCACAAGATATTGCTTTTTCTTCAGCCTCCGTTATGGCTTGTATGGCTTGTATTTCAGTCTCAGTCTTCTTAGCCTTGCACATTGCTTCTGATTCAATCTTAGCCATTAAATCTTCATAGGCATTTACCTTTTCTCTCAGGTCAGATCCTTCTTTTTGCTCAATTTGGGTTCGGGTTTCTTTTCCTGATCTTACTTGGCCCTGATTTTTTCTTCTTTCCTCTGCTTTGTCTATTAATCTCAAAATTTCTGCAGGTGAAACGCCCCTCTTCCCATCTTTTACAGTGTCAAATGAATTGGCATCAGTCATTCCTCCGGTTTTATACTTGTCTTTGACTTCTACTTCAGTTCTTGCTTGTAATTCTTCGCAGAGCTTTGCATTTTCTTCCAGTTCGATTCTCGTATCTTGCTCAGATTTGGCCTCTGCCTTTTCCTCTGTCTTGTGCCCTGCTTGAGTTTCCGTGTCTAATTTTTCTTCCGCATCGACTCTTGCTTGCTTTTCAACCTTTCTCTTCTTATCGGATTCGTCCAGTGCCTGGGCTTCTGTCCGAGTTTTAGATTGGTCTTTAACCGTGTTGACAGCCTTGGCCTTTTTGTTCTTAAACCAATCAATTAAGACATTCTGGCTGAATGTTCTTCTAATATTGTTGATCTTTTTCCTAAACATTGTTTACATTTTTCGTACTAATTTTAAATATTTCTATTATCAAATCTTACTTTGACAATTCTAAGGTCTATAAGGGCTCTTTCTGTAAATTCGTCAGGACTTCAGACTTATCATCCGCAAACTCAAAATTGCCGTCAAGGCTGGTTATCATGAAGATACCTTTTGTTGCCGAAGAAACGCTGCATAAAACAAGCTTATGACCACTATCAGATATCTTCTTGCGCAGCTTCAGCAGCTTCGACAAGCTGGAGGAAGTTACAATATCAACACCCGAGAAGTCTATTAACACATCACAATTACCTCTGTTACGCACCATCTCCATAACCGCTTCAAGCTCATCTCTCATCTCCTGCTCTCGGGACAAGTCCACTATAATAGTATTTTCAGACCAATCTTGAATACTCACCTTAATCTCCTCGTTCCAAGCCAATATAGTGTTTTTAATTTTTTCATTTTCAACTCATTACAGAACGAAAAAAAATTTATCTCACCGTGGGCTTACCTCAATAGCCTTGGTGAACAGTGTTTCCTGACTTAGCTTGGATGGTGTTTATCGGGGCTTTTAAGAATCTGATATTCCTCCACACAAGTCATAATTTATCTCCTTTTGCAAGAAAACAAATTTAACATCAGTATTTATCGGTGTGTTCAGACAGTAACTTTATCTTTTTGCTAGTCTGATACAGGCATTTTCGGAACCTATATTCAGGAATACGCTACTTTGGTTTTCCGTGTAACAGAATGTCCTATAATTATCTGCAACAAGTGCTGAGTTAATACCGAGCTTGCAACCTTATTAAGCCCCAACTTTAATCTATTTGACTAAAGTTATAGGTAAGTATAGACGAAAAAACTTCGTGGCACTTATCCTCTATGGTTTGCGTATGACATTAAAGAGAGGATTTATCTGAGGAAGGGTTGGAGGATTTTAACGCATATTTGAACTAAAAGAGCAGCTTTTTGTTCTTGCCGACGTAGTAATCCAACACTTGCTATAAAGAGGATATGGGTGAAATACACAGAATGCTCTCAGATTCAATGTTAGCCGACATCAGTCAGCCTGTGCACTTTTACGAAATAGAGGAGTTCAGCAGTGTATCTATCTAAATGTTTTAAATTGTATAAAAGACAGGAGTGACAATGGGAATTTTAGCGACATTATCACGTCCGAGTGTGAAGGCCATTGAGAAAAGTAAATATGACCAGGCGACCTTAGAGTTCGCCATGGCCTCCGATAGTCGAGAGCTTGTCGATGGAACTGAAGCTGAACATGGTCAGGTGACCTTAGAGTTTGCTACCTCCTATGACAGTCGAGAGCTTGTCGATGGAATCGAAGCTGAATATGGCCAGGCGACCTCAGAGTTCGTCCCATCCTGTGACTATCGAGAGCTTGTAGATAGAACTGAAGCTGAATTTGACCAGACCATTTCAGACTTGTACAAGAGAGCTGAAAACCAATGTAACCAGATTATTACAACCATAAAAAGTGAAGCTGAATATGGCCAGGTGACCTCAGAGTTCGTCCCTTCCTATGACTGTCGAGAGCTTGTCGATGGAACCAAAGCTGAATTTGACCAGATCATTTCAGACTTGTACAAGAGAGCTGAAGACCAATGTAACCAGATTGGTGCAATCATAAAAAGTAAAGCTGACTATAGCCAGGTGACCTCAGAGTTCGGCTCCTCTTCTGACTATCGAGAGCATGTCGATGGAACCGAAGCTGAATTTAACCAGATCATTTCAGACTTATACAAGAGAGCTAAAGACCAATGTAACCATATTATTTCAATCATAAAAAAGGCCTTTGAGGCAGACTTAGAATATGCTGACGCCTTGTGCGGTCTGAAAATTGCCTATGAAGATAAAGGAGAATATGATTTTACAGAATTGCAAGATGCTGAAACGCAGATGAGAACGATTAAACATTTTCGTCTGCACATCGAAACATGTGATATTTACGCTATCGAGCAACGCGTTGATGCCAGTTTAGTCGGTAGCTGCGGCCCGCTGGCAGAGGACGCTTTGGAGGATTTGAACAGCTACGATTACAGCGATAAGCAAAACGCCTGGGTGCAAAATAACCTTAACAAGTTAATTTTGTGGTTCCCCTGACAACAAGTATAGGAAATATATCGAGCGTTGAGGCCTGCAACTGCCATACAAATCAAAGGCTCGTTATTTGCCGATTTAACAAAATGTCATTTTCAGAAACTTTTTACACCAAGGTATTATTAAAAATCAAAATTTAAAGTTGCTTATTACGGTGGACACTTAGCGCAAATTGATCGGAAGAGTGTTGTGGAGAGGTAGCGGTCGCCGCGGTCGGGTAGGATTACTACGATTGTGCCGGATTTCATTTTCTCTGCTGTTCTCAAGGCCCCTGCTACGGCCGCACCGCTTGACATGCCTACAAAGATTCCTTCTTCGGCGGCGAGCAGCCGTGTGGTCTCAAAAGCTTCGCCATCTTCAACGGTAATCTTTTCGTCCATCATCTTCGGATTGTATATTTTAGGGACAATGGCTTCCTTCATGTTCTTTAGTCCCTGGATTGCGTGGCCTACTGGAGGTTCGACCCCTACTACTTTGACTTGCGGCTTTTTTTCCTTTAGGAATTTATACACTCCCATCAGGGTTCCTGTGGTTCCCATGCCGGCAACGAAAACATCAAGGTCGCCGTTTGTTTGTGAAAGTATCTCAGGGCCGGTCGTTTCGTAATGAGCGAGGATGTTATTTTCGTTTGTGAACTGGTTGGGCATATAATATTTATCGGGTTCGGCATCGTGAAGCTCATGTGCTTTTCTAATAGAGCCGTCGGTACCTTCTTTTGCAGGGGTAAGCACGACCTCAGCATTTAAGGCCTGAAGGATATGCTGTCTTTCAGTGCTGACGCACTCCGGCATGCAAAGTTTGACCTTATATCCTTTTGCGGCCCCTATCATAGCCAGTGCGATACCGGTATTACCCGACGTCGGTTCGAGGATTATTTTGCCTTTTGTAAGCTCACCAGATTCCTCTGCTTTTTTTATCATCCAGTACGCGGGCCTGTCTTTAATGGAACCGCCGGGGTTGGTCCCTTCGAGTTTTCCGAAAACCCTAACATCAGGCTTCTTTTTGTTCAGACTGGTGAGTTCGACAAGGGGCGTATTTCCGATAGCAGACAATATGCTCATACCAGGTATTCTCCTTGAGTTAATACTTAACTTGATAAATTGATTTTATTGATATAATTGTATATATTCGAACAAAGAAAATAAAGATAATTTAGATCGGAATAAGCAATGGCACTAAAAGAAGAGAACCTCAAAGAAGCGGTGTTGTGTGAGCCCTCCTCTCCGAGCGGGGGGAAGGTTCAGTGTAAATTGTGCAGCCATCGCTGCGTGATTAACAAAGGTAAGCTTGGCCGGTGTTGTGTGCGAAAGAATATCGACGGGGTTTTGTATTCGCTTAATTATGATAAAGTGTGCTCGGCCAATCCGGACCCAATCGAAAAAAAGCCTTTGTTTCATTTTTTGCCCGGAACGCAAAGTTTTTCAATTGCCACGATGGGGTGTAATTTACGCTGTGAGTTCTGTCAGAACTGGCAGATAAGCCAGGCAGCAATTGAAAGAGGTAAAATCAACGGAGAGCCGATAGCACCTGAGCAGCTTGTCGAAGGGGCCGTCCGCAGCGGGTGCAAGAGTATCGCTTATACCTATACCGAGCCGACGGTTTTTATGGAGTTGTGTAACGACTGCGGGAGGTTAGGGAAAGAACGCGGGCTGACGAATGTTTTTGTAAGTAACGGTTATATGACACGAGAGGCAATTGACTTTGCTTGCGAGTGGCTTGATGGAATTAATGTTGACCTGAAATCGTTCAGTGATGAGTATTATAAAAGATTATGCGGTGCGAGATTGCAGCCGGTTCTTGATACGATCAGCTATATCGCTAAGGAAACGAAAATCTGGCTTGAGATTACGACCCTGCTGATACCGGGTGAAAATGATTCCGAAGATGAGCTGAAAAAACTTGCCGATTTTATCGTTTCAGAAGCCGGGCCTGATGTCCCTTGGCATATCAGTAAGTTCCATCCACAGTATAAATATATGAATTCTTTACCAACTCCAATTGAAAGTCTGGAGCGGGCTTATGAGATGGGGCAATCGGCGGGACTTCATTATATTTATCTCGGTAATGCGCCCGGAGCGAAATCTGAAAGTACTTTCTGTTACAATTGCGGCCGATTGCTAATTGAACGTATCGGTTACAGGATTGCTTTAAATAATATCCAAGAATCCAAATGTCCCGATTGCAAGACAGAGATTGCCGGATTCGGACTGTAAGAACCTATCCGAATTTTTTCACTATGTTTAATCTTTCAGAAACTGCTGTAGTTTTTCCAGCTCGCCGGACTTCATGTGGTAACTATGTTCTGCATCGGGATATTGACTGGACTGCACTTCTTTGGCGTAGGCGCTGAATGCTTCTATAGTTTGTTCGGCCAGATTGCCATAGCTTTTTGCAAACTTCGGAGCCGGTCCCTGCGTGAGGCCTAAAATATCAGGCGCAATTAATATCTGCCCGTCACAGCCCTTGCCTGAACCAATTCCAATCACCGGCACTTCACTGCGTTCAGTGATGATTTCCGCTACCTCCTCAGCGACACCCTCAATCAGCAGCGAGCCGGCACCATGAGCAACCATTTGGTCAGCCAGAGTTATCAGCTCAGCAGCCATTCGGGCGGTGGTCGCCTCAGCCTTGAATCGTCCCATCTTACTGATGCTTTGCGGTCTTATGCCGATATGAGCCATAACGGCTATACCGGCATCGCTAACTGCTTTTATTATGTCGAGATATGCACCGGTCGCTTCGATTTTCACCATTTGAACGCCCGCTTCTGCGACGAATCGGCCGGCGTTCTTCAGAGCCTCAGCTTTTCCAAGCTGATATGACAGAAACGGCATATCAGCGACCAGAAATATATTCGGGGCCCCCCGCCGGACAGCAGAAGTTATTGTCACCATAAAATCCATCGTTGCCGGCAGAGTCGAATCGAAGCCGAGCACAACCTGAGCGGCCGAATCCCCCACTAATATCATCTGAACATCGGTCTGTGAGATAAGCCGAGCCGTGGTATAATCATAGCAGCTAATGGCAGCAATTTTATGATTGCCTTTCCTGGCATCGAGCAAATCCGCTATCGTAATTTTGGTTTCCATATCAGTCTTTCTGAAAAAGAAATAACAGTCTTTCAGTTAATATTGAAGAACAAAATCTATTTACAAAGCGTAAAGTATTTGTGTTTAAGAGCCAAATTGGGCTATTTTCTAAAAAAAACAAAAAACTTTTTACCTTTTTATAATTAAAAGCTTGATTCCTTAAAAGAAAAGTGTAAGTTTTTCATAATATTCTCCCTTTTCTTTAAAGAAATTCATACCATTTAATCGATTAATTATTATACGGAGTAGTTGGGTCAGGTAAAATTAAATTTTGAAAGTTATTATCAGCTTTTCATCACCCTCCTCCGAAGCCAGATTCTGTTGTATAGGAATCTGGCTTTATTTTTTATTCATCGAATTGTCAGTATAGGCAAATTCGCCATCACCATTCATGTCAAAACAGGTAGTCTCGCAGTTGCCACAGCACTTACCAAAGAACCTTGAACCTTCAAAAAAAATGATGTTCTTCGCTTCGTTAACGCTTCGATTTATGTAAGTGACAGGGTGTCGTCTGCGCACAAGCAATCGACTTCTTTTAATCAGCAATATGATAGAATATTTTCCTTAATATCCTTTTACTTAATAAGAAGCAAATTGTCGAAATAACAAAAAAAGTACAAAGTCGTAACAAAACGGTAACATTTGTTCAGCATAATGGGTGCCGTTAAAATGATCTTTCTTTGTTTTTCTATCTTATAAGCCGTTTTTTTAAGAAATAATTGTAACAAATCGACAAGTTAAGCGTTATATTTGTATAGACGACAACTTAATCCTGTAATCGGTAATAATTTTATTTGAAGGAAAGGTTTGAGAGTGAAGAAGTCCAACATAATTATTATTACTGTTATCGTAACGCTGGTGATTGTTTCCGTGATCGCAATAGTTTATAAAGTCAAAACCGGCGCATCCCGCAAACCAACGATTGTTCGCATTGACAAGGTTCATCGCGGTGAGTTGATTGAGTTTGTCAGTGCCCCCGGTGAAATCGAACCCAGGATAAACGTGGAAATGAGCGCAAAAGTATCAGCACGAATTACAGAGCTGCCCTATGAAGAAGGAGACATCGTTACCTGTGGTAACCCTAATGCGAATCCACCGATACCGGCCTCCGTACTGGTACGCCTTGATGATAAGGATTTACAAAGCCGGCTACTTTCAGCCGAGGCAAGCTACGCCGCCCAAGGGGCCCAGATCGAAGTTGAAAAAGCAAGAATTTCCAGTCAGAAAGCCAGTCTTGTCGGCCTGGATGCATCGTTAAAACAGGCCCAGCGTGATCTGGAACGTCAAAAAGGTTTACTCGAATCCCAGGATATCAGCCAATCAACTTACGACCAGAGTAAATTAAGATTCGATGAGCTAATGTCACAATACGACTCCACCAAATA
>CAZIAN010000085.1:0-13328 GCA_964537355.1 uncultured Pirellulales bacterium
TACGTACAACAACAAAAAGGGCAACGAGGCGAACAATCCATTCGGTGATATATAATGCGCTAGTGAACGATATCATTAGAGAACCTTATTAAAATTTGATTTAGAACTTTCCGTCTATACACACTATCTATTCGTTTTTTTTGAATAATGAATGATTGACAGGATAGCACACTGTGGGTCCTCAAAGACACAGAAGTGGGCATCGGGTGAATCTATCGGTCATAATGTCTGCTCCTTTACATTCGTGGTATAATTAAGTAAGGAATATTATCTACCATCAATCATATTACTTTCAAAAACATTAGTTCACTGCTGAACCTTTGACTGAAGCTCAATATATTCATTAGTTCCTTCCACTGGCCAAAATACTTGGTCGCCGCCCATATCGCCTTCGCCCCATTTGCTCGGTGTTCCGCCATCGTCATCAAAATCGGCACCGAGGCTATATAACAAGAAGCCACTTTCTGTTTGTTTGTAAATGTGAGGTTTGAAACTATAACTATCCTGGGGGAGTGTTTTTAGATAGTGCTGATCCACGAGCGTTTCCAGGCTGGACGGCAGTTGTCCTTTTTCTGCTTTGTATCGGAAAATCGCAAGTATTGCTATCATTGCCTCTGCATCTGTTCTTGCCCGGCTCGATCTATCTAATAATTTATTATAAGAAGAACCAAATACTGAGATGAAAGCATTTCGCCGTGTAATTAACTCCAATTGTTTTTTAATAAGGTTAGAGTCGATTTGGAATCGCCAAGCAGTCATTTTGGCGACAAGGGCAAGACGGCTAAAGAATAAGTCAGTCGAGCTTGTTGTATCATGTCTATCCAGTCTAAGTAAGGCCTGTTTTTTTTGCTCGGAAAATTCAGATAGAAACAACAGGAAGGATTCCGGAGTTCGTAATGCAATCTCAGGTATATGACCACTTCCACTACCATCGACCGTAAATAAACGTTGGATAAAATCATGCAACAAGAATTTCTCTACTGTGAAATCGAAAAAATACGTACCATCAGCAAGAGACTGCTCAATTGATTTCTGAAGATGCTCCAGCTTCGCAGGGGGTACAGCCACATTCGAAAGAATCATGCGTACTGCCTTTGTTACGTTAGCACGCATATTGAAAGAGACTAATTGACAGATTACAGGCTTTTGACCTGCAAAGTGGTCGGCAAATCGCAGGCATGTAATGAGTTCTGAAAAAGATTTATCCAAGTTACCATCAGCAGCATCAATTTGTGAGTGTGCATAAAGAGAGAAAACTGCATGTCTGACCCAGGCAATGTCTGGCATAGCAGTCATCAAAATGTTACCCTTAAATTCAGGCCAATAGAAAGGCTTCTGAGAACCCTGAGAGACATATTGTTCACTCTGCTCATTTTCTAAGAGCCAAGCAGATATTGCTTCCTTTTGTTCGGGTAACCAATGGGCAGGCCAAATATCTTCAACTTGAGACCATTCCGGAGGCACTTTTACGACCGTTTGACGAGCTTTTTCGTAAAAGTCACGTGCATTATCGTTAGTGTCAAGTTTATCTACTCCGACGAATATTTTATATTCAGCCAAGTAATCGTTTGTAATTTTTATTCTTGTGCAGTCAAGCCAATCAGGCCAGCGTACTGCACACCAAAGAGAATTGATTGCAATATGGGCCAAGATGACAGGTACTAACGTTCTGCGTTTCCATCGCCATGCGCCAGTAATCAGGCCCATAACCAACAACGGAACAAATCCGCCCCAAGGCCTGAGATGAATCACTCCAAAGAGAACTGCCTGTCCCAAGAAAGCGGGCAATCCACCAATCATTCGTTCGAGTGTAGCCTGGACATAGCCCCGCCAGAAAATCTCTTCCAAAATAGGTCCAACAACAGCTATTAAGATAGTTAAAGTTACAAAGAAAGCTAAACCTTGTTGATCTACCAAGAATAAATGGTTCCATCGTAGGTTTAGACCCAACTTATGCATCAGTAAGCCTATAACACAATACACAGTCGGCACAACGAGAATCAATAGAATCGTCCCAATAATCTCTGAACGACTAATCCGAAACCACTTGAGATTGAGAATACCTAAACTATCCGTCAGAGCCACAAGAAGTACGGTTAACAATATAACAAGATAGTACTTGGCAGGAAGAACCAATTCACTCAGGAGAGCGTTCCTGCTGATGCCCTGTTCGTTGTACAACATTTTTACGATGATAAGCGGAATTACGGAAACAGTAATCGATACTAAAAGAACACATAGAGCACGACGTCTGCTGAAATATTTTGTTTTACTATTCTCAATTTCTTCAGTCATATCAGACCAAGCGAAGACTCCGCATTTAAAAGAGATTGTCTCTTGGAATTCAAAGCTAAATTATACAGCTTATCCACATACTACACAAACCATTTTGGAGGCAATCTTCCGAACTTTGGCTTTGCGCAAGTTAGCTAATTGACCTTATCTATGCAACATTCGTATCCAAATATATATATACGCACAAACACATCAAAATATTCGGTTACACTTATTACTTCTCCACTTGTTTTTTCAGAACTCGATAATGAACAAAAAATGCGTTTTTCTGAGATGAAGGTTGAAATTATTTGTATATTTTGTAAGACAACTTTACAATAGTCTTATTCTTTTTTGGGATTTTTATAGAATTTCCGGATGGATTTTAAGATGCCTGATTTTGGATATCTGAAATACGAGATTAGAAGATGGTGGGAGCGATTGGCCATACAGGACTGGCTTAGCCGGAGCCCCATATTAATTATCAGCGTGAGTGTGCTCCTGGTGGTTGGGGTGATAGCGTTTTTAGTATTTCTTTCTCTTCCGGAAAAGGTTGAGCAAGTCGATACTTCCGAGAAGGAGTGGTTCTATGACCTGAAGCATCATAATCTTTTCGTTGTAAAAAGCGGGCAGTTACCACCGATTGAGGCGCCTTCGGGCCCGCTTGCTAATGGAGAGCCGGCGGGAGTCAGGGCGTACGTATTTACTTATAGTGACGATCCAAACACCACAGATACTTTTATCGGATTTCTGGAAACGATCGATCCCAACGTAGATAAGAGCACCATCGGGCCTATGGATTTAAGAGTCAGCGGTGCGGAAATGTTTACGAAAGGCCGGCTAATCCGAAGGCCAAAAGACAAAGAATGGGTCGAAGCCAACAGCGAAAAGGGACGGGAAATTTTGAAAGAGGCGTTTCGCAAAAACGAAGCCGGCAAGGTTCCCCAGTACATTGCGCCGAAATGAAATTTATTTGCAGCTTAAAGATTTGATTTTTTCGGTCACTTCTTTAAGAATGATTTTTTTTGCCTCTTCCAGCGGGCCGGGCAGAAAAGTTCCGGCCGCCATTTTATGGCCTCCTCCACCGAACTTAGCTGCGATTTCGCTGACATCAATGCCACCCGTGCTTCGCAGAGAACACCTGATTCGTCCATCCTCCAATTCCACCAACAAAGCCGCTGTCTCAACTGTGCTTATTCGCCGGCATTCGTTAATTAAATTCTCCGTGTCCTTGTGCGTAGCCCCGGTCTGTTCGAAATCCCGCAACGATATTTGCTGAGTCGCGAAGCGTCCATCAAGATGCAACTGGAGCGTGTTGAGCATGGCGACAGTGAGCTTGAAGCGTGCGTATGAGAAATTCTGGTACAAATTGTGATATATCTCAATTGGCTTTGCTCCGGCTTCAATCAGCTCGGAACAGGCCCGGTGGACCCTGCTGTCGGTATTGCTAAACTGGAACCAGCCGGTGTCGGTAGCTATGGCCACAAAGAGGGCCTCGGCGATTGGTACAGTTATCCGCCAGCCGGCGTACTTTATTAAATCAAAAACAATCAAACCCGTTGCGGCGGCACTCGAATCAACCAGTTCCACATTTCCAAGACCGTCGGCGGTTGCGTGGTGGTCAATTATCAGGACGGGTTTATCGTTTTGTTTTAAGTATTGGTCAAATTTGGGCAACTGGCTGAGGCTGTTCGTATCGACAATTATTATCAAATCAAATTCGCCGAAGCTTCCATCGGTCAACTGATTAAGGTCGAAATCTTCTCCGAGGACGGGGGGTTTTTGAGCAAACAAAAAATCGTACCAATCAGGCATTCGCGAGAGCATGATAGCGCTGGATTTTTTACCCATACTTTCCAGAACATTGGAAATTGCCACAATACATCCGCAGGCATCACCATCCGGCTTGGTATGCGCCGTTAGCAGAATATTGCCGGAATTATTAATTAACTCAACTGCTTTCTTGAAATCGTCATTTGTTACCATCCTAAATCCTCGTAAAACTCTTTATGCCTCATCGAAACTATTTTGAATTAAGGCATCGTCTGATGTTGATAATTTAGCGAAAAGTTTCCAAGTTGTCTAATAATAAACCTGGATTTATGACTCATTGAACCATCGCCTTCCTTTACGTTGATAGGAATTGATCCAGAGGAAGGGTAAGATTGTAAATCGTCCTAACGCAAGATACAGTCCGGCAAGTCGTATTGCCAAGAGCTTTGGTTTTAAGGGGGAATAGCCATTTTTCCGGTCGGATATTTTCTTTAAAGCTATTGGGGTCCAAGTTGGTTCACCATCTACAAGTTTCAGGCCGTGCTTTTCGTAGAGTCTCAGGCTGCCGCTGTATTTACGATTTGATTTCAGATGCGTTGGAGTGTTGGGATGGATTTGATAAAAAGGTGCATGGACAATGAGGTGCCCATTGGGTTTAAGGTAGCTGACAATGGTTTTGACGAACTCAGGGGGGTCAGGGACATGTTCAAGTACATCAAGACATATAACGACGTCATACGAGTTTTTCGGTATCTGATTTGGGTCGTCCAGGATGTTTATATCCTTGTCACTATCGGCAAAGAGTCTTTTTGCAAATGCCTGTGCATAGGCAGAAGTTTCGATATATGTTACATGGTGACCCGCTCTGGTTAGATATATCGAATCCACGCCCAGACCATCGCCAACAGTTAAAATGTCGAGATTTTGTTCGAGATTTTTATAAAGGTATTTTCCGATGCGCCTTCGCATTCGCCGTTTGCGTTTGTTAAGGTTCCACACGATAAGTTCGTAAAGGAAGGCGTCAGTTTGGGAATAAAACTCAGTCAGTTTGTCAGTCCATATATGAGGTTCAAGGCCGTATTGTTGCATGGCTCCGGATACATTGATGCCGGGATTTTCGAGTTCCTTCCGCAGACGAGAGCGTACCGATATTGGCGATTTATTGGTTAGCTGTGATAGCCATGTGACGATTTTTTCCTCGTCTTCGAAGTATTCAGGTACTGACGGAGGCAGTTTCATATTATCTTTTCACCACTCTTAACGAACAGATGTTTTCAGGACAGCACATACTATAGTCAGTATGTTTGTCTAAAAGTTTCGCAAAATTTGTTTTTTTCACGGTTTTTATTATTTGCCGGTGAAGCTCAACTGCTTTTTGGAAATCATTGTTGCTTGCCATATAAATCCTTTTTACTTTTTATTTTCAAAAACGCAAATTTCCAAAAAGTCAAAAAAATATCTCCTCAGATATTAAACCCTCGGCTACCTTTGTTACTGCCCCAGTCATTGTAATTGAAAAGTCATTCGAAATCACTATCTTAATTTCTCCACCAGGCATATGCACTATTATATTAGAATCGCATAAACCTAATCGACGTGCTGTTGCCGCTGCGGCACTGCTACTGCTGCCGGAAGCCAATGTGTATCCAGCACCTCTTTCCCATATTTCAATTCTGATGTTTGAGCGGTCCAGCACCTTCATAAACTGAACATTAGTTCTGTTTGGAAAACGCGGCTCCCTTTCGATTAAAGGGCCTAATATTCGAGTTTGGGACTCGGAAATCTCATCACACAATATCACACAATGGGGATTTCCAATAGTAGCGGCTGTAAAGTTTAATATCTGCCCTGCGATTTCCATTTGTTCATTAATAACTTCCCGCGGCGCCCCGGTAACAGGTATTTTGACACTTTCGAAACAAACCCGCCCCATATCGACAGTTACTTTTTGACCGTTAGTGTGTACCTTGGCTTTTACTTTTCCACCGACAGTTAAGATGGTAAATTCATTATCTTCCACCTTTCCTTTGTCCCGGAGATACCTTGCAAAAATTCTCAGTCCATTTCCGCTCTTTTCTGCCTCGCTTCCATCCGGATTAAATATTCGCAGAGCAAAATCAGCTTGTTCAGCATCTGTGGGCCCATAAAGAATGCCATCCGAGCCGAGACCGTAATTCCTGTGGCAAAGTCTGCAAATCCGCTCTTCGGTTAGTTCTTTGAACTCGGCTGGGTCTAAAACGATATAATCATTTCCTAAAGCGTGATATTTATAAAATTTCATTTGTTTTGAATTTTATTGATTTTCCATTTCCAGAGTAATGCAATATTCCTTAAATCCTACAGCTTTCCAGAAATCAATACCAACTATATTATCGACTAAAACGTCGGTTCTGATTCTTTTACATTTTTTCCAGGGATTATTTTTCAGCCATTTTATAAATCTGCGGCCAAAGCCTTTACGTCTCATTTCTTTAATCACAAAGATTTGTCTTAAATATAACCATTCAAGGTCTTGTCTATACAAAGCGTAGCCGATGTCGATCTGACCTAAACCGGCAATAACGGCGTCATATTCTTTTTGAAGGAAATCCGACATTCTTTGCTCAAGCCCAGGCAATGTCATTTTATTACGATGCCCTTCATCCTGAATAAGCTGCTGATTCATCTTTGCAAGCCAGGGAACATCACTTTCCGCGGCAAACCTGAATTTCAATTCATCCACCATTATATCTTAACTTTGTTTATGTTTCTGTGCTCTTTATATCTAAAATATCTTTTGCTTTTTGGCAGTCTTTAGCGATTTGGGCGGAGAGCTGCTCAGGTGAGTCGAATTTCTGCTGGTGTCTGATGAAGCGGACGAAATCCATAGCGAGGTATTTGTCGTATAAATCTCCTGTGTCCTTTTCGAGGATGTGGGCTTCAACCAGCAGGGGGTGGTCGGAAATGAAAGTTTTGGCTCTTCCTATACTAAATGCGGCAGTGATTCTGTTTTTACTTTGGCAGAGTTCTTGTTCGGTGTCGGCTATCTCCACAAAGCCAGCATAGACACCCTCAGCAGGTATAATCCTGTTAACCGGTTCGATATTTGCGGTCGGAAATCCTAACTGTCGCCCTTTTCCCTTGCCTGGGGTGGTCCGGCCGGAGAGGCGATAATATCTGCCAAGAGCTTGTGCTGCATCTACTACTTTGCCCTTATGCAGCAGATGGCGAATCAGAGTGCTGGAGACCCTGGTATTTTGCTCGCCGGCAAGTTCAATTTCTTTGCCTGGGACAATAACAAGTTCGAAACCAGATTTCTCTCCCAGCTCTTTTAGTATCCGGACATTGCCGCTTCTGCCGTAACCAAAATTAAAATCTTCCCCTTCAACCACAACAGCCGGCCTGGAAGATTTAAGAAGAAACTCATCGACAAAACTCTCCGGCGAAAGGTTCAAAATCCTATAGCTGCTTTCCAGAATTACCAGGCAATCGACACCTAATTGAGTGAGCAAATGTTTTTTCAATACCATTGGTGTTAATACACCGGGTGCTTTTTCCGGATACAAGATAGCCACAGGATGGGGCTCAAAAGTCATCAGCACAAGCTCAGAGTTCCTTTGATCGGCGAGCTTTCTCGCAAGGCTGATTATTTCCTGATGGCCGAGGTGAACACCGTCGAAATTGCCGATAGTCAGCACGCAGCTTTTTTTCATTTTCGTTAATTTCTCAAGACCTGAGGTTGTTTCAATAATTTTCACTTTTGTCTTACCTGTATTTATTATGGACAATATTAGTTTCGCACAGTACAAGCTTTTATCAGGGCACCATAAATCGAGTTTCGGTGCTCAGCATTGTCGGTCTGTTCCGGATGCCACTGTATGAACAAGCCGAATCCCCCATCGATTCTTTCTATAGCTTCAACAACACCATCTTCGCTATGGGCAATAACTTTCAAATTCTTCCCTACGTCCTTTACAGCCTGGTGATGGTTCGAGTAAACAGACACCTCAGTTGCTTCAAGGATTTTCGCAAGAGAACTGTCAGGGTCAATATTTACCTGATGATATTGGCGGTGCTGAACTTTTGTACCTATCTGAGAAGGGATGTCCTGAATGAGTGAACCACCTGAAACAACATTAGTGAACTGCATACCGAGACAAACTCCGAGCAGTGGTTTGCCGCTGGTCAACCACAAAGATATCAATTTTTTTTCAAAATTGTAGCGTTGCATAGGCAGTACTTTGACGGTTTCATGGGGCCGCTCGTTATAGGCGGAAGGGGGGATATCATCGCCCCCTATCAGCACCAGGCCATCCAGATGCCGGACATATTGCTGCATAATTTCTTCGTCAGATATGGTCGGCAAAACCAGCGGGATACCGCCGTTATCAGCTACTGCCTGTATATAAGCAAAATTTACCGAAGTCGAAAAGGAATTGTTCTGTTCATCTATCTTATAAACACTGGTAATACCGATGAGCGGTTTTGATGGTTCTGATGTGTCCCTGCAGGAGAAACTGAATATTAAAACCGTCAAACACAGTAAACCAACAATCTTCTTCATTGCCTGCTCCTTTACAGAGAAAACTATCCGGAATATAAAATTCAGCGGTTGTCCAAATTCTTTCAATAGAAACTCCAATTTACCCGCCTGAAGTGAAATCCGCAATGCTTTTTAGAGCTTATATTTCATACCAGCCATGGTGAAGGTGTTGCTAAAATCAATCAACGGATGTCTCTGGTTTGTCATCCGGACGGCCGGCGGTGAATTCTTTGAATCCCAGTCGAAGAGAGAGGCGACTAAGCATGACGTAGAGTGAGGGAGCCACTACAAGAGTCAGAACCGTAGCAAAGCCCAGACCGAAGATGACGACAACCGCCATATTACGCCACCACTGGCTTGACTCGCTCTTGGTGGCCCAGGTAAAGGTATGGAAATCATACGAGATACCAATGGCCATAGGGATAAGGCCAATGATCGTTGTCGTTGCGGTCAGGAGCACTGGCCGCAGGCGCGTAACTCCTGCTTCTGCCGCAGCGGAAAGGAGATCCATCCCTCGCTGCTGCAACTGCCGGGTATAGGCAAGCAGCACGATAGCATTATTCACGACAACGCCCGCCAGAGAGATGACTCCGATACCTGTCATAATAATGCCGAAGGGCAAGCCGCAGATTAGTAATCCTGTCAGCGCGCCAATGAGTGAGAGGATTACCGTTGTCATTATGATCAGCGGCACCATAAGCGAGTTAAACTGGATGACCAGAACCAGAACAACCAGCAACAGAGCAATGCCAAAGGCCTTTCCCAGGAAGGCACGCGACTCGTCCTCGGTTTCCTTTTCTCCGGCGTAGCGAATTTCATAGCCGGTCGGCAGATCGATCTTGGAGAGTTTATCCTGGACATCTTTGAGTACTTCGGAACTGAGCCGGCCTTCGGCGTCGGCAGTGAGGGAAACGACACGTTTCTGATCGACGCGGTTTATAGTACCGAATCCACCACGATATTCGAAGCTTCCAAGCGAACTAAGCGGTACAGCTTTTCCCGATATGTTGGGAATGTGCAGGCCGTAAATGTCGTCGATATTGAGACGGCGGGCAAGGGGAAGACGTACGGTGATGTCGTACTCGTCGTTAAACTGACGGTAGGTTCCCACCTTGGTGCCAAAGACGGCCATCTTCAGGAAGTTGCCCACAGTGGCGGTGTTAACGCCAAGCAGCATGGCAACGCGACGATTGACCGTAAAGGCCAGCTCCGGACGAGTGGCTTCGAGGTCACTGCGCAGGTTAACAATGTTAGGCACATTTGCGATCGACTGGTATAGCTGGCTATTGAGGCGTTCGAGAATCTTAAAGTCCTCTCCTATTAAACGCACCTCGACTGGGGCACCGGTTGGTGGACCACCTTCCTCACCTTTGATCTTAATTTCCGCACCGGAGATGTCGTCAATATCCTTTCGGATCTCCGCAATGATTTCATTTGAAGGACGCTCGCGCTCGGCAAAGTCATAAAAAACCAATGTAATGTTGGCCAGGTGGGGACCGCCGGCGCTTGCTACCATGTCCCCCCCTCCAGATGCACCTACATTCGCGATGACATGCTCGAGATACGGTTTGTAGGGCCTGATGCGCTGTTCGATTATCCGCACGATACGGTCTGTTTCGTGGATATTAGTGCCCTGTGGGACACGCACGTCAATTATAGCGCGTTCCGGGTCACCTTCCGGGAAAAATTCGGTTCCCTTACCAATTTTGCCGTAAAGAATTGTCAGGCCGACCAAGAGGCACAAAGCCAGGAATAAAGTCAGTCCCGGGTTTTCCAAACCGGCTCTTTGAATCCACCGGTAACCTCTGACAAACCAATTCTCTGTCTTTGGCTGTGGTGCCACACGACCGGCCCATACAGAGCAGATAGTAGGATTGAACACAAGCCCTGCAAAGAGCGAGGACAGCAGGCCCAGGGACAAGGTGATCGGCAGATACTTCATAAAGTCGCCCATAATGCCCGGCCAGAACATCAAGGGAAGAAAAGCACATACAGTCGTAAACGTGGAAGTGATGACCGGCCAGGCAACTTCACGCGCGCCGAGGATCGCAGCTTCAACTCGCCCGTATCCGAGCTGCAGGTGTCGAAAGATATTTTCCACGATGACAATCGCATTATCCACGAGCATGCCCAGGACCAACATCATGCTAAATAGCACGATCATGTTCAGCGTGTAGCCAAGCATCTGTATCAAAAAGCAAGTGATGAGCATGCTCAGTGGTATGATCATGGCCACGATTGTACTCGGTCGCCAGCCTAAAAAAAGCAAAAGCACCCCCGTTACTAAAATCAGAGCGGACAAGATATTGTTTTCCAGGTCAGCTACCATATTTCGAATCATTTTAGACATATCGAAGGTGATGTCGAACTTGACTGCACCGGGAATCTGTTTCTGCGCCTGGTCGATAACGGCACGGACGTAATCGGAGATATGGACTACGTTGGCCCCAACACGCTTCTGGACGGTCAAGGTGACATTTTCAGCTTCGTTAAGGCGTGAAAAACTTGTACGGTCTTTGAAAGCATCGGTAACGGTTGCGACGTCAGACAGATAGATAGGCTTTCCGTCACGCACGGTCAGGAGCAGGTGATCGACCTCTTCGGCTGTAACAAGCTCGGCCGGAATTCTAACATTGAACTTCGTGCCCTGAGTCTCAAGACCTCCTGCGGAGATATTAACGTTTTCTGAAGGTATGAGAGCCAGAATTTCCGGAATCATCAAGTTATACGTAGCCAGACGGTCGGGGTCGAACTCCAACCTGATTTCGGGTTCCAGAGCGCCAAGCACATTCACCTTTAGAACACCGGGTACTGCCTCAAGGGTGTCCTGCAAGTCATCTGCAATCTCCTTGAACTGGTAAGGGGATACGTCACCAGAGATACTGATAGTCATGATGGGAAATTCAGCGAAATTTATTTCCTTAATTACAGGCTCTTCGGCATCCAGAGGAAGCTCGCTTTTGGCTAATTCAACGCGG
Source organism: uncultured Pirellulales bacterium (assembly GCA_964537355.1). Taxonomy (GTDB): domain Bacteria; phylum Planctomycetota; class Phycisphaerae; order Sedimentisphaerales; family Anaerobacaceae; genus NIOZ-UU13. The sequence continues at coordinate 11,548 of CAZIAN010000085.1, forward strand.
TCACGAACCCGCTGCAGGGCCACCTCGGTCTTTACATCCGGATTAAATTCCACACTAATCAACGAAAGACCCTCGGCGCTGCTGGAACGGATTTCCTTGGTACCCCGGATTCCGTTCAGCTCCTTTTCAATCTTCATGGTTATGGATGTTTCGATGTCTTCCGGTGAGACACCTTCATAAGTCGTGGTGACCATAATATATGGGATTGGGATGTCCGGGAACGCCTCACGCGGCAATGAGAGATAGCTGTAGCCACCGAGCAGGATAATAATCAGGCCCAGGACAGCAACTGTCGTACGGTTTTTAATTGCAAGGTCGGTAATTATCATAGCGGCGACTTTTTCTCTGACACAACGTTTACTTTCTGTCCTGGCGCGACGAAACGATGTCCTGCAATTATCAGGCGGTCACCGGGCTTCAGGCCGCTTTTAATAAGGACATCCTCGCCCTTTATGACTCCGATTTCTACCTGGCAACGCTGGGCCTGGTCGGAATTGACGACATATACAGCCTTGCTGTCTTCCATGGGGATTACTGCCAGCAGAGGTATCATTATTGCATCTTTGAGAATTTGTCTTGTGAGGCGGACGAGGACGATCTGGCCGCTTCGAAGAAGCCGTTTCTTGTTGTCCAAAGAAATTTCTACTCTCGTGGAGCGGGTTTGTGCATTTGCCAGTTCGCTGATGAAGGAGATTTTCCCCGTTATTGAGGTGTTATGGCCCTTGACATTCACAAAGACCTCCGCCTCTTGTCCAATTGAGAAGAATGAAATATCGCGTTCGGGCACATCAACCACGACCTTAACCGTATCGTTATCCACGATCTCGGCCACACGGTTGCCAACCTGAACATATTCTCCTTCTTCGACGATGATATCGTTGAGTTGTCCATCGATAGGTGAATAGATACCAGTACGCTCCAGGCGGGCACGGACTTCATCAAGGTTTGCTTTGCTGATAGTCAGCTTTGTTCGGGCATCATCGAGGTCGCGCTGGGGGGTAGCATTATCTTTAACGAGATTATCCATTCGCTCGAACTCGATCTGGTCACGTTTGACCTGCTCCTGTGCTATTTCAAACAAGGGTTTTATCAAATCTGCGTTAATCTGGATGAGCAAGTCACCTGATTTCACAGAGTCGCCTTCTTTGAGAGGTATCCGATCGATGCGGCCTTCGACCTCGGCAGAGACTATGACAATTCGGTTCGGCTCAATTACCGCCGGCAGGTTGAATGTGTCGGCAAACTGCGGCTGGGAAATTACGGGCATAACAGTTACGTTTACCGGCGGAACCTCTGTGGGAGGGGCACCTCGTTCTCGCTGCGGCAGTTTTGATATTACGGTCAGTACAGCTATCGCAATGAGAATGATAACCGCCTTCGGAATATTCCGGCGGAACCATCCTCGACTCATTCTATATTTTCCGTTTTTCGGTGTTCGACTACTCATAGGCTTTACCTGCTTTTTCAAGAAAAAATGAAACTCATAATATGAGTTATCGATAAAAAGTATTTATTATAGACACAAGAAGAGCTGAATGCAATAGAAGGGATATTAAAAACTTTTTTCTATATCAGTCGAATAATCCAAACGACCTTTATTCAGGGTGACAGAGTTATGTATATGTTAAAAGGGGTAATTTAATAAGGACAATAACGAAAAATTTCCAATAATATTTGCAACTTAGTTGCATTTCTGGCGTAATATGTATAAAATGTTCTTTTGATTTAGAAGCTATTTTTGACAATCGGCAATGTTGAGGTACTCGGATGCAAACCGGAAA
>CAZIAN010000086.1:0-3902 GCA_964537355.1 uncultured Pirellulales bacterium
AGCAAAATAGTAATTATTGACATTTTCTCTATTTTGCCTATATGGAGGGCTTTTTGCTACCTACAATTATGACATGCACCCCTCACTCCTTTGAACACGAGAATACCTTTGCCAGGATTGTCTTGGATGGATATAATAGTGGTTCTATCAGGTATCTTCTTTATTGCCATTTAAGGAAACATAGCATGATCATGAAACCTGTGAGAACACTCTGTTGCCGGTCATTTCAAATCCTTATCGCCTTGATCATTCCATTGCTTTTGATGAGTCGCCTTAGTGCTGGTGCGATGGAACCTAAATCCGTGACGTTCCAGGGTCGAATCTCAGAGCATAAGTGGCCTCTAAAGGAACTGGATCAGGACCTTACTAACGACTGGTCTGCCTATGAATACCTGGTCATGGAAATGCGGACCTCCACGCCGCAGCGGTTTGGCCTGTGGCTTTACACTGCCGATGGCCCGCGACGCGTTATGCTCCAGCCCTTTGGCCAGAATGTGTGGCTGCGGGCCTCTATACCTCTTAAATATTTTAAGGGTAGGGATCAATTCGGTAATGACTTGGCATCGGCCAACAACCGTCGCACGGAAGCCTTTTGGATGTCTTTGTGGGGACCTTTCGGTTCAATCGATAAGGTCCGGGCACTGGGTGTAACCATGGCCTACCCCATCAACCGGCCACAGTTGGAGATTCGCTCTATTAAACTGACCAAAGAAGACCTGGGATCGGATTTCCTGGAGAAGAAGCCTGTGCTGGATGATTTTGGTCAATGGGCCCATGTAAACTGGCCCGGCAAGATCAGGAACGCCCGGCAACTGGCAGAGGAGCTGGCCGAAGAAGCCAAAAATCTGACCGATAGCAGTCCGTTCAATACCTGTGAATACGGCGGCTATTTAAACACTCAGGCAAAGGCTTCGGGTTTTTTCCGAGTAGAGCAGATTGATGGCATCTGGTGGTTTGTAGATCCCCACGGTCACCTTTTTCTGTCCACCGGCTCAAACTGCATCCGGGGTCGGAGCAGACGCGCTGCCGCTGCCGATACTAATATGACTGAGCGTCGAATGACTGATTGGGGCCTCAACACTGTGGGCAACTGGTCCTCTTTTAGGGAATCCGGCGATGGTCGCCGCAAGGCTTATGTAGCGACCTTTCGCAATCCACGCACGCAGCCTGTGTTTCTGGGTATGCCTGACGTTTACAGTGAGGAATTTGCCCGACTTTTGGATGAAGCGGCCCAAAGCCAATGTGAACCACTCAAGGACGACCCTTGGCTTATCGGCACGTTCATTGGCAATGAACCTCCCTGGCCCGGACGTGAGAGTGAACTCGTTGACATGTTTCTAAACGGACCGGATACGGCTACCAAGACGAAGCTTCAGGCCTATCTGGCCCGGGACGACACAAAGGAACGCCGCGAGCAATTTGTCCATACCATGTTTGAGAAGTATCTGGATTTGACCAACGCGGCAATTAAGAAATACGATGTAAATCACCTTAATCTTGGCATCCGCTTCGGAGGTAGTCCGCCGGAAGCTGTCTGTCGTTTGGCGAAGAAATTTGATGTATGCAGCATCAATGTCTATGAATACGAGCCTACCCAACAGCTCAAGCGCACCTTTGCCCTGACGGGGCGGCCGATTATGATTGGCGAGTTCCATTTTGGTGTACCAGCTAATGGCTTAGGCGCAGGCTTGGTACAGACGAAGAATCAATCCGAACGGGCTGCGGGCTACCGCTACTATGTGGAACAGGCCATTGCCCTGCCTTACTTCCTCGGGGCCCATTGGTTTCAGTGGCAGGACCAGCCTGTGCTGGGGCGAATGGACGGTGAGAATTACAATATCGGCCTGATAGATGTAACCAACCGTCCCTATCCCGAACTCATACAGGCCCTGAAGGCCACGCACAAGGTACTTTATAACGTGCATATAGGCAAGGTGAAGCCCTTCAGCCAACGTCCTATGGCCTCAGAGGCTGGCACGCCGCGTTCTCCCTGGGATTAAATCAGAATATCTGCTATTGTAAATATACTGCAAAAGTCAAATTAACTGGAAAAAATTGGTAAGGAGGATACATTATAGTTTATCATCTCATCGGTAAGCGGCTTATCAATAATAATAGTATCTATAATGTAAGTCTAATGGGTATGAACTGATTTTACATGTTCCGAAATCAAAAAAGGAGAACGGCATGTTTATTTTTCAACGATATGTTTATGCTTGCACGATTTTTTTTCTTTTCTCATTTACAGCTATTTCAAACGCTGCTTATCAAGCCAATGACATTTCGCTGGCCAAATCGTTTCCACAGGAAAGATTGCAGGAAATACTCATCCCTACAAATGAGTGGCGTCCATTCCCGAAAGCCTCGGATCGAGAAGCATGGGAACGAATACCGCTCGCGATCCGACAAATCATCATTCAAGAAGCAGAAGAAGTGGCTGAACTTGAAGTACCTGTTCTCCAGGCATCTGTTTATTTACAGTATAAACGCAACGGCAACCGCAGCAATTACCAGGACATTTGGTATGAGCGGCGACAGCGGCTTCATGTATTGGTGGTGGCCGAATGCATCGAAAACAAAGGCCGGTTTCTTGATCCGATTACCGATTTGATCTGGGCAATATGTGAAGAAACCTCATGGACATGGCCGGCGCATATCCATCCGCAAAAAGCGGGAACTGATTTGCCTGATGCCGATGATCAGGTGGTTGCGCTCTTTTCGGCGCAGACATCAAATACGCTTGTGTTGACAAATTATTTGCTGGGTGAGCAGCTCGATACCGTGTCTTCATTGATAAGCGATCGAATCGACAAGGAAATCGATCGGAGAATTTTGACACCATTTTTAACAAAAGAATTTGGTTGGATGGGTTATTCCGCGAGAAGAAACAAACACTATCCCAACAATTGGAATCCATGGATTTGCTCGAATGTTATGCTCTCTGTCCTCCTTTCTGAAAAAGATGAAATACTCAGAGCGAAGTTAGTTCACAAGGTTTTGGATTGTTTGGATAACTTTTTAACCTATTACCCGTACGATGGCAGTTGCGACGAAGGGCCAAGTTATTGGGGGCGTGCAGGGGCGAGTTTGTTTGATGCGTTTGAGCATTTATACAGCGCAACCAACAAGCAGTTTGATTACTACCGGCATCCTTTGATACAAGAGATCGCCCGGTTTATTTATCGCGCCCATATTGTGGATGATTACTTTATCTGCCTGGGCGATTGCGATGCCCGATTAAAAATCCCTAATGAGCTGGTCTTCCGTTTTGGAAAACGAATAGGTGATGAACATCTCAAAGCATTGGGGGCATATGGCATCAGAGAAGATACATTACTTGAGAGTGTAAAAAGAAACTACGATTTAAACCGTTTTCTGCATTTATTATTCAACGGGCAGGAGCTGGTTGAATATAATCCACCTTCGCAGCCAATGTTGCAGGATATGTGGCTGGGGCATCCCAACATGCAGATGATGGCCGCACGCGATCAGGAAGGAAGTGCTGAAGGTTTATTTCTGGCTGCATGGGGCGGGCACAATGCTCAAAGCCACAACCATAACGACGTTGGAAGTTTTATTATCTTCGCGGATGGCAAACCGATTGTTATCGATATTGGGAGGCCGACGTATCGGCGCCAAACCTTCAGCAGCCGTCGCTATGAAATCTGGGCGTTTCAATCGGGTTTCCACAATCTTCCCACGATTAATAGCGCTGATCAGAAAGCAGGAAGACAATTTTCTGCAAAAAATGTGTCTTATCATAAAAGTGATTCAGGCGCGCATATCGAAATGGATATCACGGAAGCGTATCCCAAAGCATCTGGTGCAGAATCATGGAACCGAATCGTTCGTTTCAACCGAGGAAAAGATGTAGTGGTCGTGGATTCATACACATTAAAAGA
>CAZIAN010000086.1:4002-13313 GCA_964537355.1 uncultured Pirellulales bacterium
CTTGAATTTCGTTTTACGAAAATGAAATGATTCATGATCCATCCAACTTTATGATGAATATCATTCCTGTTGTATTGAATAATAATCTCGGATAGGAAATCATATCCTCGCTGTTCCCTTGTCACCAATTCCGTTGATAGAATGCAAGATTGTTGCGTCTTCATCCACAAATAATACTGTCCTCTTTTCTACCATTTTTTTTCTCTAATTCTTTTTTCCCGCTTTTCTCGTTAATTGGCAGTTTTATTGTGAATTTTGTCCCCTTGCCGACAGAATTATCAACAAGAAGTATGCCTCTATGCTTGTTTACGATAATGTCATATGAAATGCTTAATCCCAGCCCCGTGCCTTGGCCGACCGGCTTGGTTGTAAAGAAAGGATCGAATATCTTCTCTAATCCATCAGGCTCGATACCCGGACCGTCATCGGAGATTTCACAGACTACATTACCATCCATTGCATATGTCTTGATTGCGATTTTTCCTTTGTCGTTTCTTTCCTGAGATTTTATTGCCTGAATGGCATTTATGAGAATATTGAGAAGCACCTGGTTTATCTGGCCTGTGTTGCAAAAAATTTCAGGTATTTCGGAAAGCTCCATCTCGACATCAGCAACGTATTTTATTTCATTCTGCGCCACAATGAGAGTAGTCTTAATGCCGTCATTGATGTTATATATGTCGAAGTTTTCCGGCTGGTCTATTCTCGAGAAGTCTCTGAGATTCTGGACGATACTGGTGACCCGATCAACCCCTTCCCTTGAATCATTAAACAATACTGGGAGATCTGCAAGAATAAAGTCGATTTTCATCTCATTCCGGGATTTGCTTATGGCGTCCACTCTGTCCAACAATATCGCTTTATCTGAAGTTTCAATTTTTTCGAGAAGTTCGTCGTACATTTGAAGCAATTCCTTGATTTTTCTCATATAATTTTCCAGTGTCTCGAAATTACTGGCGACAAAGCCCACTGGAGTATTCATCTCGTGCGCAACTCCAGCAGCGAGTTGCCCAATGGAAGATAGTTTCTCGCTTTGAACAAGTTGAGACTGCATTTCTTTCAGCTCTTGATTAGCCTTTTCGAGATTTTCATAAGCGCCTCTCATATTCTCCTCGGCTTTTCTACGCTCTGTTATTTCTCGATTGAGATTATCTATCGAAGTAGTTGTCTTTCGTAAATCGTTAAGCATATTATTGAAAGAAGTAGCAAGCTGGCCAACTTCATCATTTGAGTTAACCTCTATTTGGGTGTTTAGTTTACCCTTGCCTATTTCAACAGCAGCAGCTTTTAGTTTGAGCAGGGGTACATAGATGGAGCGGGAAATCAGTAAGCCTGCTCCGACAGCTATGATTAGAGCGACTACACCAAAAATTAATATTAACTGTGTACTGGTTTTGATTAATTTTTGTGCTCGTTCTGTCGCAAAAGTTACTGCCCTGGTAGAATTAGAAAGTGCTTCATCATATTTTATTCCTCTTCTGCTGGCATAAACTACAAGATTCTGTTCGAATATCTCTTTTTGATCCCAATATTTGCTGCTCTCTAATATTTTGATGGCCTCCTCGGGTTGCCCATTATTAACGAGTTTGATAGATTTAGATTCTATCTCCACATGGGCAAGAATTATTTGTTCAATATTTAAGAAAATTTCACGGTCTTTTTCTTCTCCATTATCAATTGCGTTCTTTATAACTTGAGCCAATTTTGGTCTGAAATCTTCGTAGCGTTGCTGCCATTTCTTATCTTGAGTGAATGCATAATTTCTTGCAGATTGAGTTAAGACCTCGTTATAGTAACATATGAGTTGAGCTAAGCCGTCCAAATACGCTGTCTTACCTATTGATTCTATACTTTCCGGTATATTACTATTCAAAGGGTCAGAAATCTGATTTAGTTGGTACAGTGAAATATGCCCTACGACTGCAACCCACATCGCAATCGCTAAAAAACCAAGAATTAATCTCTGGCTTATTCGCATCTCAAAAATCCTAATCTTAAGTTTTACGCCAACTCAAAACAAATACGAGTGCTGTAAATCTTTGTTTTTTTTCAATTCTCAAACCATCTTTTATACTGGCTTCTTGTAGTTTCTTCCTACCTGAATTTGCCGACAGAGTCTGGTTTTACTCTATTCTAACTCTGCTGCCCGACAGTGGCGTGTTCACTCTGGAGGTTGTAGCAATCTATGGCCTCCAGGACAATTTCTTTGAAGTTTCCTTCGAGCTTCCATGGCTTAGCTATGAACTTAAAAATATCTCCCTGATTGATTGCCTGCTGGACAGTGTCCTGATTCGCATATCCCGAGAGCACTATCTTTACGATGTGGGGATACTTTTTGTTAACGATTTGAAGAAGTTCGAGTCCGTCCATAACAGGCATACACATATCAGTTACGATTACATGAACTTTTTCCTGCTGGAGTATTTCGAGCGTTTCTTTAGGACCGTTAGCAAAAAGTTTATTGTAAGGTTCGTCTATAAGGCCTCTTTCTAAGGAACGCAAGACGATTTTGTCATCGTCCACGAACAACACGGTTCTCGTTTCCACTTTCATACCTCCAATACATTGTGTGCCCCCTTAAACCTTATTCTTAAACCTTATTCTTAAACCTTATTGTGATTTTTATTATCTTGGAGTTTTATCTATCAGAGCTTATGCATATTTTTAAAACATAATCATATAGTAAAGTTTCGGCGAAAAAAAACAGGTACTTTCATAAATAAAGCCGGTATCCATACTTATATCTATACCGGCAGCCTCTGAACATCGTAAGTAATTTCAATTTAATGGTTTATTGCACTAAATCTTTTGACAGGTTTTGCTCTTATACCCAAACCCTGTTACTTATCGGGCGAAGGATTTTATTACAATAATATCTTATATTTTGATACAGTGAACAGGAGATGTTTCGTCATTTTTTAGGATTATTTTTTAGCGCTACCTGAGGTTTTCTTATTCAAAATATTTGAAATCTTTTCGATAAGTTTTTCGAAATCTATGGGTTTGGTAATGTAATCTGAAATACCAAAAGAGGAGGCCGTATCTATATCTTTTGCATCGCATAACGCAGTTACCATTATTACAGGTATATCTTGTAATTCTCGATCTTTTCTCATGCGTTCGAGCATATCATGACCATTCATGATGGGCATGTTGGTATCTAATAGTATTAAATCCGGTTTCTCACTTGTAGCTTTTTCCAGTCCTTCCTTTCCATTAGTTGCGGTAATAACATCATAGTGGCACCATTCAAGGCGGCACTGGACGATGCTAATATAGTCAAGTTCGTCATCGATGATGAGTATCTTGGCTTTATCGGACTTCTTTTTTGTCGATGTTAATCCAAACATATTTCACGTACTCCTAAAATATTCTTCGATTCTATCTTCGACCCAAATTCCTTCCGTGATTAGCAAAAGGTCGCTAAGAAATTAAATGACAGAAAAATATATTACTATTACATAGTAATATCCGGTTTTACTGCCGTATCTGTATTTTTTCGAGAGCAGCTATTTTTTATCATCTCCTGCTTTTTCTAATGAAGGTATCGGCCTGTTTTTTATTTCCTTGAACTTTTTCATTGCGTCCTCATCAATCGGCTCTTCATCCTTGTAAATATGCGGCGACAGGAACACTATCAACTCATTATTGTTAACTACCGTATGAGTATATCTGAATATAAAACCAATCAGGGGGATATCACCAAGAATAGGTATCTGATCAGCCTGTTTAGTTAATTCCTTGCGTCTAAGTCCGCCTATTATTACAACCTGACCATCATTAAGTAAGACCTCGCTCTTGGCTGTCCTTGTATCGATGATGGGTACATCGGTGACACTTTGCCCTACAATCACATTTTGTTCTGAATTAACGTTGAGAAAAATCAGGTCATCCTCAGTCAAGGTTGCGGTAACATCCATGGTGATTCCGACTTTCTTGAACTCGGTTGATGACAAACTTCCACCGGCGGATGTATCTGTTACCTCGTTATATGGCAGTTCTCTGACCGCTTCGATAGAGGCGGTCTTGCCACTTACAACCATAACTCTTGGGCTGGCAAGAATCTCAACATTTTTTTTCTGCTGGAGCAGACTTACAACGTTACGAATATTGCCGCTAACAACACTAAAGTCACCGCCGTGACCGGTAGTATTAAAAGCCGTAGCGTTTCCGATACTGGACTCGTCCTTAAGGGTCGAACCAAGCCGAGTAGTGAAATTTTGCCTGTATCCTAAATCATAAACCGTATTAGAGAGGATGTCCCAATTTACTCCCATTTCAGTGTCATCACTCAGTTCTACATCAACGATAACCATCTCGACCATAATCTGTCGTGGTGTTTTGTCGGCCTTTTTAATCTCAAATATGATCTTTTCAACCTTCTCCTTCGAATCACAGACTATCAGGGAATTGTTTGTCGCGTCAATTGAGATAGAACCATACTTGGAAGGCATATTATTCATGGCCTGCTGGAGACTTTTAGCATCAAGAAATTTAAGCATTATTGTTTGTAAGAATAGTTCCGGAGCCACATCAATGGGTTCGGAAGACTGAAGAGCTGCTCGTGAAACTGGTTTTACGGCTCTTGAAATTTTTGCAAAAGGATTTTCACGCCCAACATCTTGTGCTATGCCCTGTGCATCTAAAGCCGGCTGGGATTGTGTCGGGCCATACCACGTGAAGATTGTTAAAATAATACAGAGAAAAATCTTTTTTGCGTATTTCGGTTTATTCATAGGGTATCCGCCTTATCCTGTATTTCACAAATAGTAATAGTTATATCACACCTGGGTAGGTCCGAATTGTACTCGACAATCATGACCTTTATGGTGTCTATCCAAACTTTTTGGGTACGTGCTTGCAGCCTTTTGATCAACCTGGGTATGTCTTTGTATAATCCCACAACGCTTAATACGGCACTCCTGGTAACTATGCCCGAAGTATTCTCTGATTGCATTTCTTTCGGACTTTTTTTAATCATGTTTAGCGACTGAACTATACAGCCCGTCTGTTCGGAAATGGCTTGCAAATCGCTGAAAAATTCTCTCGCTTTGTCGGATGTAAACAGTGTGCTCTGAAGCTGTGCCGATTTTCCCTGTAATTCCTCCAGCTTCTTTCTCTTGACCATAACTTTGCTGTTGATAAGTTTGTTTTTATTTACGAGGTTGGTTGTAACGGATTCATATCCCTGCACCACCGACAGATACGCGGCATGGGGAGCGACTAACCGGTTATACATCGCCAACAAAGCAATCAAAATCAGTGATGCCGAAACAGCATATCTTGTTGAACTGTTCGCTTGAAGAAGATACTTCACTAACATCAGCCTTCCTCCTTTTCCGGCTTTAACTCACAATCGATGGTGTACATAATAAAACCGTCTGTTTTGTCTTCTTTTGTTGTTTCGGTCAGAGAAGCCGAGTTTATATGGTCCGAGTTGTTTAGCATCTTTACAAACAAATGAATCGTCTCGTATGATATTGCCATCCCTTCCAGGTACATCCTGGAACTATCTCTGCTGTATAGGTTAATTATGCGTATGTTCTTGGGTGTCAGTTTTCTGATATCCTCAAGGATATTGGCCCAATCAATACTTGGACGGGTACCAAGAATGCTGCTTAATTGTGCGGGTATTTCGGATATTTGCTTGATTTGTCTATCCAATAGCTCCTGTTCTTTAAGCAGAGCATCTGTTTTCTGTGACTGATCTGTCTGTTTCTTTTGGGCGATCTCTCGCTTAACATTATTGGCGGTCAAGCTCAAACCTGTCCCGGTCAGAACCATGAACAACGGCAGCGCTGCAATAATAGCTGCAGTTACGAACAATTGTTTTTTGACAGATCGGACCTCAGCAGATTCCGGGGGAACTAAATTTATTCTTAAACTATTATCATTTTGATTCAAAAGCCCAAGGGCCAGACCGATAGCAATTGTCGAAGCTTTTTCAGTGCCGTTGTCTTTTGCAACCTGCGTGTCCTGAAGTGTGCTTTGGCCGGTCCTGACCTGTATGTTTTCGCTTTTAATTTCAGTCTTCAAAGATTCATCAAAGCTCGGTGGTAATTCCATGCCATCTGCAATTACAGTAACCTCCCACTTTCCGGAACTGTCCTCGACATCGACATCATAAGATCGTATAATCTCGTTTATCTTCTCAACAAGGCACCGACTGAGTTCATCCGGTCTGGATTGTTCTTCACTTATTTTCTCTATTCTTACGAAATCCAGGATTTGTTTTCTGAATACACTCAGTCTTAGAACACCATCATGCAATATGGCAATCAGCACATCGCAATCGAATTTCCCTTCTATCTTGTTTGCATATAGTGCTCTAATGTAGGATAAAAGCGGCGGCTCGATTACCCTGACGTGAAGCCCCGCCATATTGGATGTTCGTGCAAGCATTTCTACGTTTTGCCCATCGGTAGCAGCCGCAAGGAGACGGCTGCCGAGACCCTGTCCGGAGCCCGTTCGGCAAAAATCGGAAGCAAATTCTATACCGGATAACATGACGTAGCTTTTAAGTTCATTTCTAACAAACTGCCCGATATTTGCCCGCTTTTCCTTAGGCATATCAACAATCTGCAGAACCTCCGGCCATGAAAATAATGATACCGCAGCTTTTCTGGTTCGTATTTTATTCCGCGTTCTAAGTTCCTTTATGGCTTTGGCAAGTTTGGCAGGATTTTCGATGTTGCCGTCTGTTATTGCACCATCGGGAACAGCGACACTGGCGGCCTTGAGCAGCTCGAGGCCTTTGGCGCTCTGCCTAAGCAGCGCCATATTTATCCTGCCATCTGAAATATCTACATTAAGTGTAGTTTTGATAGTAATTTTCATTTGTTTATTTTTAAATTTTTTATTGTTATTTTATAAGGGCTGATACTTCCTACTGCTATCTCGGCTTCAACTTTCGCAACAAAGCCCTGCCCCGAAGTGCCTGTCGATTCGATTGTCAGATCAGGCAGAGAGCCTGAAACAGTCACGGTATATGAGCCGTTGTCAAAGGCCTTATTGCTAAAGCCGCTGTCCCAGTCCATATCTACGCGCAGTTCGCTGAATGCATCGTTAAGGCCGGCTTCGGTGATGGCCAGGGCCTCAGCCGCGTAGATTTGATTTCGCATAAGCTGTATTTCCTCGGTATTTATTTGCAGTATGCCGATAGTAATCGCAGACAGCAGAGCTGTTGCGAAGATTGTTATCAAAAGTACCACTCCATTATTTTTTTGTTTCGTTTTCATAGCTTTACGGTGCTAATCCTCCTCCTCCTCCTCCTCCTCCAGGATCCGGCGCTATGGCAAGTGTTACGACGCGGGATTCCTGCGATGCGGTCAGTGTGAAGCTCGACAATCCACTGGAGCCGCTGGCCGCTTGTTTCACGTATCCGGCCCCTCCGGAGACTGTCCCGCTGCCCGTTTCATTCAGGGCAAGAGCCAAAGCCTTTGGCCTCATTACAGCAGCGATGATGATTTCTTCGATATTCGAGCCGTCAAGGTTGGCACGTCGGATCTTATCGAGTTCCTCGTCGGCCCAGTACATCTTGCCGCCGGCAATATCCACACCCAGGGCTTTTGGCCTCGTTACTCCTGTGAGCAGGTCTTCGACATTCGAGCCGTCGAGGTTGGCACGCTGAATCTTATCTGCATCGTCATCAGTCCAATACATCTTGCCGCCGACAACGTCCAGAGCCATGGCACTTGGCTTCCCAACAGATGCTATCAGGTCTTCGATATTCGTGCCGTCAAGGTTGGCACGTTGGATCTTATTGACATCGTCGTCGGCCCAATACATCTTGCCGCCGGCAACGTCCAGCGCCATAGCCCTTGGCTTCCCAACAGATGTGATAAGGTCTTCGATATTTGAGCCGTCAAGGTCGGCACGCCGGATCGTCTGGATATCCTCGTCGGCCCAATACATCTTGCCGCCGGCAACGTCCAGAGCCAGGGCCCTTGGCTTCCACACAGATGTGATAAGGTCTTCGATATTCGTACCGTCGAGGTTGGCTCGTTGGATCTTAGCGACCTCCTCATCGGCCCAATACATCTTGCCGCCGTCAAGGTCCAGCGCCAGGGCCCTTGGCTTCATTGTTGCAGCGGTGACCAGGTCTTCGATATTCGAGCCGTCAAGGTCGGCGCGCCGGATCTTATCGACCTCCTCGTCGGCCCAATATATGTCAGTGCGGTTGCTGCTGTCCATTGTAATCGCCGTGTGGCCGCTTAATCCGGGATCATTCAGCGTGATGTAATCGTCGTCAAAAGCGCCCAGACGCAGGATAATACAATCTTCAACGTTCGTAGTCACTGACGGACTGGTTGGATTAGCGCTGTCCTCACCATTGCCTGTCCAAATGTTAATTGGGTCGGTTGGATCTGACCCCATAAAGCGCATCATCCAACCGTAGGCCTGCTGGGCTCCCGACCAGCTAAACTCGTGACTGGGCGACTCCGAGGTGTCCGCGAGTTTCCACCAGATGCCTAACGTCGCCTCGCTGCTGTAGTTGTTCAGGCTGATCTTTGTCCAGCCCTGGCCCGTGGGCGGGTCCATCGACCCCGAAGTATTCCAGTCTGTGGTAATCGCCGCTATCAGTAACTCTCCCTCCCTGGTACCGCTGGGCGTCGGAATCGTAATCGACGTTACGTCGGTACCGGCTTTGACCTCGCTGAGTTCCTTGAATGTAAGAATATTAGCCAACTGTGCTATCTCCTCGGCACTCAGTGTGCGGTTGTAAATACGCACATCGTCAAGGAGCCCATTAATGGGCTCGGTCGAACTAGATAGGAGTACATTTATATAAGAATCGCTTAAAACACCACCAGGTGTCTGGCTGTCAATCTCCACACCGTCGAGATACAGGCGCTGGGTGGTCCCATCCCAGGTGCCCGCAACATGGTACCAATATCCTTCCATAAGGACATCGCCGACCCGCAGGTGCTTGATAGTGCCGTCCGTCGTGATGTAGAAATGCAGTCGTTCATCTGACTCTTTACGAATCACTGCGATTTCCGATCTTACCGTTACGTATCGCTCGGGTTCTCCAGTTATGAACGCATTGTGCCACACCCAGGCAGACAATGTGATTCCATTCGTGAAGTCCATGCTATCGCCACCATCGCAAAGTACATAGTCATTATCTCCATCAAATTCAAGACATCCACCAACATTGCCGATTGTCCATTCGTCGCCGACCATATTATTTAATCTGCCATCGTTGCCGAGGCCGGAGCTGTCTTCGGCATCTTTGCCGGAAGTCTCATCGAGTTTCCACCAGCCGACGAGCCCTTCACCACTGGTATCCGGGCTGGTGCGGAGGTATG
>CAZIAN010000087.1:0-12007 GCA_964537355.1 uncultured Pirellulales bacterium
TTATATTTGGCGTTTTCATAGTAAACCGTAGCAATATTGTTTATGATCAGCGAATCGTTACCGGCCAGGTTTGTTAGTTTATCGCAATATTGAAGGGCATCCTGAGGCCTGCCGGCATAAGAAGCGTTTTGCATGCGAGCGACGTATATCTTAGCCTGCGCTTCATCTTTTTTCTGCTGGACTGTATCCAAAAACTGCTGGGTCTCGTCCAGAAGAGAGTCTGCCTTTTCGTTGTCGCCCTCAGAAATGGCCTTCAGCGCCTGTGCATAGAGGCCATCATCTTCAGTAATCAAGCCGGCCAGTTCCCTGGCTTGTGCAGACGGCACGGGTTTTGATTGCCCCAAAGCAATATTTGTCTCAAGGGAAGGCCTGGCCAACTGTTCTTCGAGCTGTTTTATAGTCTCCCTGAGACGAATGTTTTCTTGTTCTGTACGCCCTAGTTCTCTGGACGTCTTGACGAGCGTATTTAGTGTTGCTTTTGAGTCTATACCTTTATGAACATCTCTTCCTGCAACAATGTTTCTGTCTCCATCTATGGCGGCGGCTGTATGATCAGAACCGGCCTGTTGTATAGTCTTTTCCCCCGGGGCAGGGTCATCCTTTTTACGAAACAGCCATTTGAATAATCCGATTAATCCACCAATAACCGCGACAGCAATAGGGATGACAATAGCAATCTTATTTGCATCAGTCAAATTCTTAAACCATTCTATCATTCGCGTATCCTGTGGTTTTCTAACAGCATTAGCTATGAGAAATCAGGTTCTTCGCTGCACTCTTCAAGATGCCCGCATCACGCATTTAATGAAGTAAAATAACAGAAAGGAAGTAAAAAGGCAAAAGTAAAAAGGGAAATTACGAAGATTGCCGCAGTCGCCTTTGGCTCCTTCGCAATGAAAATTTTTCTTAAAGAATGAAGATTGCCGCCCTGTTATGGACCAAGGAAGCAACTCTCGGGGGTAAACTCTGTTTCGGCTCCTTCGCAATGTTATAGGATTTATTATTGTGCCTGCCGTCCGGATTTGGTAATTTGGGTCGTAATGATGAGGGTTTTGCCTTCTAATGTCATAAACAAAGTAAAGATTTCGTAAGCCGGTATAAATTTTTATTTCGGGAGATACACAAATGAAATGGAAAGGATTAGTGACGGGCGGAAAATTCCAGCTTGCAAGCGTATTAAGCAAAAGGAGCACAATTACAGTATTGATGCTCCTCGTTTTCTGCATGAGCTTAACAGGTTGCAATGATGAACAAAAATTACAAAATGATGCTGAGGTTTCATTAGCCAAGAACAGCGATTCTGCGCAACGGTCCCAGTCCATAAGGGCGAGCATAATCCCGACCGATTTGCGGTGCGAATATCTGAGCAATCCCTTAGGGATCGATGTCAAGCAGCCTCGGTTTAGCTGGAAGCTTAAAGCAACCGACGAGAAAGCACGCGGACAGGCACAGACGGCTTACAGGATTCTGGCGGCCAGTTCGGAGGAATTGCTTAGCCGTAACAAAGGGGACGTATGGGACTCAGGGGAAATTAAGTCCGATCAATCGAACCTTGTGGTATATCGAGGCCCTGAGCTGTCATCAGGAATGCGCTGCTACTGGAAGGTGCGGGTCCGCGATAATAACGGGGTGCTCTCGGGCTGGAGCAAATCAGCTACATGGACAATGGGATTGCTGAATAAGTCAGACTGGTCGGCCAAATGGATCGGCACAGATCAGCAGTTCTCCGAGGTTAAAAAGCTGCCGCCGGAAGGTGACTACCTGTCCGACCCCTGGTTTCGTAAAATGATTTCATTAAAAGAAAAGCCGCGCCGGGCAACTATGTACGTGGCATCCGTGGGTTATCATGAACTTTTCGTGAATGGAAAGAAGGTGACGGACACGGTCCTTATGCCGAGCGTGGCCGATCATACAAAGCGAGCCCGTTATGTTGCTTATGAAATTGCCGACTATCTGCAAGCCGGCCGGAATGTGATCGGCCTGTGGCTGGGTACATCGTGGTCGGTGTATCCACTATACAAGACCGAAGACAAGCCGCAAACACCAATAGTGATTGCCCAGGGGCAAATCGAAATGCAAAACGGGGAAATCCAACGCTTAATAACCGACGAGACATGGAAAACCCATCCCAGCCCCAATGTTATGTTAGGGGTATGGATGTTTACGAACTATGGCGGAGAATACTATGACGCCGACAAGGAAATACCGAACTGGTGCAGTGTCGATTTGGACGATTCGGAATGGAAGAACGCCAAAGTGTACGACCCCAGCTTAATACTATCGGCTGAAATGGTCGAACCGAACCGCCAGATTAAAAAAATCAATCCTATCGCCATCCGGGAGGCAGATGATGCGGGTTATCGTGTCGATATGGGTGTAAATTTTGTCGGTTTCGTAGAAGTCGATATGAAGGGACAGCCGGGTGATATTATCGAGCTGCAATTTTCGGAAGACCCGGAGAAGTTAATGACTCATCGACTTCACAGCGCTTACAGAATCGGACAAAGCGGCAGGGGGACCTTTCGGAATCGTTTTAACTACAGTTCGGGACGTTGGATTCTAATCAAAGGATTAGGATACAAGCCCGAATTGCAGGATATCCGCGGTTATCTTGTGCGGACCGACTACCAAAGGGCCGGATGGTTCGAGTGTTCCAACAAGCTGCTCAATGATATCTACAATATTGTGCTGTGGACTTTCGAGAACCTCAGTCTCGGCGGTTACGTAGTAGATTGCCCTCAGCGCGAACGCATGGGCTACGGGGGCGATGCGCACGCCACGACACAAACAGCGCTGAACAATTATCATCTGGGTGCTTTCTATACAAAATGGTCCCAGGATTGGCGCGACGTTCAGGGCAAAGATGCCGCCTGGGGTCTTGGTGAAAAATCAACGAACCAAAACCGACCAACGGCGGCCGGCAACCTGCCATACACAGCTCCAACATACTGGGGCGGCGGCGGGCCAGCCTGGAGCGGGATTTGCGTGACTATGCCATGGTATGTTTATCGGCACTACGGTGACATACGAATACTCGAAGATAATTTCGACACAATCCAGCGCTGGCTGGCGTTCCTTGAAACAAAATCGAAGGACAATATGCTTGTTCGCTGGGGCGGTGAGTGGGACTTCTTAGGCGATTGGCTCTGGCCGGGTGCCGAGGGAGTAAATGGCGATACACGCGAGACGCTCTTTTTCAATAATTGCTATTGGGTTTACAATCTGCAAACAGCCGCTCGAATCGCCGAAGCTTTGGGCAAGAAGGACATCGCCGCCCAATACCGCAGCCGGGCCGAGGTTATAGCCGCAGCCGTGCACAGGGAATTCTTCAATCCTCAGGAAAACGGTTACGTGAATAACTTCCAGGCTTACCTTGCTATTGCGACGCTGGTAGGATTGCCTCCCGAAGAGCTTCGACCGGCGGTATGGAAACGCTTCGAGGACGAGATTCTCATACATCGCAAAGGACACTTCTGGGGAGGGATCACAGGGGGTTATTTCATCGTCAAGAATCTGCTGGAATTCGACCGTCCGGACCTGTTATTTGAAATGGCGACTAAAAAGGATTATCCGAGCTGGGGTGATATGCTGGAACGCGGAGCTACGACCGTGTGGGAGGCCTGGGACGGCCGTAATTCGCTTTTGCACAGTTCGTATTTACACATCGGGGCGTGGTTCATCGAAGGTTTGGCCGGTATCAAGCCAGACCCGAACAGTCCGGGGTACAAACATTTCTTTATCAAGCCGGGCGTACTCAAAAACAAGCCTCTCGATTGGGTGAAAGCCAAATTCGAATCTCCTTACGGAACAATCCAAAGTGACTGGAAATTTATTAGCGGGACACTTAAGCTAAATGTTTCTGTCCCACCGAATACAACCGCAACACTTTATGTGCCAACTAATGATCCTAAATCAATCAGAGAAGGAAATAATCCCATAACCGGGGCCAATGGTATTAAACACCTTCGAGACACAAAGGAGTATTCCGTACTTGAAATTCAGCCGGGACACTACAACCTTGAGGCTGCTTTATAGTGAAAAATCTTTCAATAGAGGGTTCATCCGGTTAATGCGTAGGTGAACCAAAATTATGAGCCGATGTAAATTTTTCTTGATTTTACAGGCTTACAATTATATTAAGCAATGATGCTTTTTTACAAATTTGTTATTATCATGGAATGAGGGTGGTAAATATAATACCAAGAAGAAACCGGTTATTAATTTATTGCAGAATACGGGAGACAAACAATGATAAGCAGTAATTTGAACTCAAGACGTAATTTTCTTAAATCATTCACGGCAACTGCAATAGGAGGTTCGGCACTGATGCTGCCCGGGTGCAATAACATTGCCTCCAGCTCCGCTGCTAATAACAGAAATTCTATCATCAAAAAAGGAAGCGTAGTTTTATTCCAGGGCGATTCCATAACCGATGCCGGACGTGACAAAAAAAGAGAAAATAATGTCAACGACAAAAACGCATTAGGAAGCGGCTATGTGTATTTAATCGCCGCCCAACTGTTAGCCAATCAAGCAAGTGATAAACTGAAAATCTACAATCGAGGCATAAGCGGAAATAAAGTATTTCAGTTGGCCGACCGGTGGGACAAGGACTGCCTGGATCTAAAGCCTGATGTTTTGAGTATTTTGATCGGGGTTAATGATATATGGCATGCGCTTAATGGTAATTACGACGGCACTGTCGAGACATATGAAAAAGACTACAGGGCATTACTCAAACGGACATATAAGGCATTACCAAATCTGAAACTGATTATATGTGAACCATTTGTGCTTCGCTGCGGTGCTGTTAACGACAAATGGTTTCCTGAATTCAATAATTATCGTGCCGTTGCCAGGAAGATGTCAAAAGAGTTTCATACTCTATTCGTTCCATTCCAGTCTATGTTTGACGAAGCCGTAAAACAGGCTTCTCCCAGCCATTGGGCAGGAGACGGTGTTCACCCCAGTATGGCAGGAGCACAATTGATGGCACAGGAATGGTTGAAAACGGTGATGAACCAAAGGGGCTGAAGAAGAAAAGGAATTATAAAGCAGATGTCATCTGCCGAGGCTATCTCAGATACTCTTGGGCTTGAGTTCGGCCATTTTGGAACGTGAACATATCTTAAAGGGTTTTACAGAACATCGTGAGCCGGATGTTTGCCTTTTCTGAGAGTGTTCTACTACTGCCGGGTGCGGCAGATTTTTAGCGGAAGGCAATCCAGCAGGATATAACGCATACCAGCAATAATACGGCCCAGAGCCGGTAGTCGCGAATGAGCGGCATTTTCTCGATGGGTGCAAAACCCGACCACTCGAAACAGATTCCTTCTATGCGGCTGTTGGGCGGGGCGGCGGTGAGTAAGCTAACGACGATCATTACCACTACGCTGAGTAAAAATGCAACGAGAGAACGGTGCATAAACGAGGCCATAACCGGAGTCTGTAAAATTGGTATCAGCCCCCCTTCCCACATAGAATCGGCCATCATAAGAATCCCTACAGCAATGCCAAAGACCATAGCGCTGAGGGCACCGGCATTGTTTCCCCGCCGCCATAATATACCTGTAAGAACCGCGGCAGCTATGGGCACCGCCATATAAGCCGAGACTATCTGGAGGTACTTCCAAATTGTATCAGCCTTTCCTATAACCGGAGCCCAGAGAATACCAGCGACGACGACTACGGCAATTGTGATTCGGCCGAGCCATATCTGGGCTGCCTGCGAGGGTTCGGTTTTAGTGAAACGGACGAAGAAGTCACGGGTGACAAGTGTAGCTGAAGCGTTTAATGTGCTGTCGAGCGATGACATTAAAGCAGCCAGCAAGCCTGCCAGTACCAATCCCTTAATTCCGGCGGGGAGCAGTTCCGAGACCAAGGTAGGGAAGGCTTTGTCATGTTCGATATCAGGGAACAAAACGACTGCAATAACGCCCGGAAGGACAAAAATAAAGACCGGCAGGAGTTTTAAAAAGCCACCGAAAATCGCACCTTTGCGGCCGTGGTCGAGACTGCGAGCACCGAGGGCACGCTGGACAATTGCCTGGTCCATACACCAGTAGAAAATGCCGACAAAGAGGTTTCCGAATAGAAATCCTGTTATGGGATAGTCTGGATGATCGATGGGCTTTACCATAGATAAAAAGCCCTCAGGGGCAGAGGCTGAAAGCTGCGACCATCCTCCAACCCGCGCCAGACCGATTACAGTCAACAGGGCCGCTCCGAATATTAGAATTACTGTTTGCAGGACATCTGTATAAACTACCGCCGACAAGCCGCCTATGGCAGTGTAGAAGGCTGTGAAGATTCCAATGCCCCACATTACGGTGGTACGGTCCCAACCGAAAATTTGTTCCATTACAATGGCGCCGGCGTACAAAGCTATCGAGACCTTGGTCAGGACAATCATAACGGTGAAATAGCCAGAGAGGTACATCCTGGCAGTGAGACTAAAGCGCCTTTCCAGAAATTCCGGAATTGTATAGATTCGATTTCGCAAATACTGCGGAATGAAAACCACTGCAAGAATAATAAGACATAAACAGGCCATAAATTCGAAGCCACCTGCGACGAGTCCGACACGGTGTGCATCTCCCGCCAGGCCGACAAGGTGTTCGGTTCCGATGTTACTGGCAAACAGCGAGGCCCCTATAACCGGCCATGTCAAACTGCGGCCTGCAAGGAAATAATTCTCGCTGGTTCGTTCCTTTCGAGCGAAGAAAAGGCCAATCGCCACTACAATGATAAAATAACAGGCAATAATAAACAGGTCGATAGAGCCGAGCGTAGCCATAATAGTGCATCCTTATGTTTCTATCTTTTAAATATTGACGTTCCTGTAATACCAAAGCTCTTTTAATAATGCAAGTCCTCAAGCGTGTGCTCACCCAATCGAAAGATACCTCAAATAAGAATAAAATAATTTTTTAGCGCTTATTTTGGTTGTAAAATCAGACAATATAATGAATGCTGAATCAGCAATACACGATTTGGAGGTTGACCTTTTAGAACGTGCCGGACAAGACAGAGATAAAATTAGTTGAAGCAGCTTTTAACGGTGACATCGAAAGCTTCGGTAAACTATGCCAGCGATATTACAGCCCTATGGTTGCAATTGCATATTCGGTTGTAAGCGATCATCAATTAGCTGAAGACGCGGCCCAGGAGAGTTTTGCCCGGGCTCTTGTAAGCCTGAGAAAGCTGAAGAGCCAAACAAGATTTGCACCGTGGCTGGCAGCGATTTGCAGGAACGTTGCCAAAGATATGATAGCAAACAAAGCCAGGCAAATAAGCACCGATGGCTTTCCACAAGCAACTAAGAACAACGATCACAATAAAAACAGAAATTTAATTTGGCAAGCTATCGAGCAGTTACCCGTGACCGCAAAAGAACTGATAGTTTTACGGTACTACGACGGCCTGTCATACGAAGAAATCAGTTCTGTGTTAGGGATTTCCGGCCCATCGATAAACGGCCGGCTAACAAGGGCAAAGCGAAAAATAGCAAAGTATTTAAGGCGTAATGGTTTTCCGGAGAACCGATTATGAATTCAGATAGAAACAATAACAATTTAGAGGAGCTTATCATAGAAACTATCAGCCGAGATAAACCACAATTCGATTTCAAGAAATGGAAAGAAAATCACCTGAAGGAGATAAAAAATTTCAAGACCCAGGAAAAATCCGAAAGAGCTGCTTCGGTCGCCTTTGAGCCAGATACAAGGATGATTATCTTGTGGTACAAAGCTGCCTGCATAGCTGCAGCGTTTCTTGTTGTTTCTTCCCTTGCAGCTTGTTTTGTCTTGTCCGGAAAAGTCACCGACCTGAAAGCTGAACTGGCCCAGGCGCGGCGGGAAACCGCCCCAACTTCCGCTGATGATTCAGCTACCATCAACTTTTATTTAGAAGAGCACCGGGATCTCGTAGCTCGACATGCTTCAGCAAGTCCGGCCGCATCACAGCCGGCACAGATGCATGTGAACCAACACGATATTTTGTATTACGAATCTTTTGATGATGGACCAGAATATATGAGTCCCGGCATAATAATCAAAAGGTCTTCATCCCAGCGAGAAATCGGCTCGGCCGAGGCTCCCGTAATTTCCAACGGGCATACACTGAGCCTCTCCGAAGTGAGGCAGGCCGTCGATTTCGATCTGGTGTTGCCGTCATGGCTTGACCCCGGCTATGCGCTCGATCAGATCAGAAGAATTGAAGGCCGTGACGCTCTACAACTGCTGTATACCGACGGCATCAATTCGGTATCACTGTTCGAGCAACCTCTTGACGGGCAGCGCGGGCTTGAGCCGAAGGATTTCAGAGAATATGCCGTATATCACAACAAAGAGCAAGCAGGTGGGACTATTCTTGCATGGAGGGATAATGCTCGCTCTTATGTCTTAATCGGTAATACCGAACTTTCACAATTAATGAACATGGCGCAGTCAATCAGCGCCACAAAGTAATAAGGAAATCACCATGAATAACAAAAAACTAATCTCATTGGTAATATTCTGCATTTTTGCTGCTGTCACAAGGTTACCTGTTCTATCATTTGCAGGTAATGAATCAGAAGTAAACAAAAAGGCCGAGCAGCACTTCGAAAAAGCAAATGAGCTGCGCAAAGTCGCCAATCACGATGCCGCCATTGTCGAATACGAGAAGGCAATAAGCCTGTCACCGAAGAGCAAAATCGCCCAGAATGCACAATACTGGATCGGGCAAACTTATTTTGAAGCGGGACAGCTTAATCCTGCCATATCCGCATTTCAGAAAATTATCGATGAGTATCCAGAAAGTACGATTATCCCATCAACAAAGCTGATGATGGAGCGAATTCAACAAACAAAGAAAAATACATCACTTTTTGAGGCTGTTAAAAAGGGCGATATCGAACAGGTCAAGAAGGTCATATCAGCAGGTGCCGATGTCAACGCAAGCAAGATACCTTCACCGCGCAAAGGTATCAAGCCTCTGCATACAGCAGCTAAGTATGGACATAAAGATATCGCTGAACTCCTGATCACCAATGGCGCTTATGTTAATGCGAAGAACGAATGGGGCGGCACACCTCTCTACATAGCAGCGGAGAACGGTCATTATGAGTTGGTCGAACTTCTGGTCGCTAACGGAGCTGATATCGATGCCATTGACGCGGATGAGACCGCCCTCGAAGCGGCCTGTTCGGCAAATCATAGCAACGTCGTTGAGTTACTTATTGCCAAAGGTGCCAATGTTAACCTTAAGGATGTGTTTGGATATACAGCATTGCACCACGCCCTTTGGGATGCAGATGTGGAAACCGTTAAGGCCCTCATTGACAATGGAGCTCGACTCGACATAAGAGACAAACATGGCTGGACAGCCCTTCACTGGGCGGTCTATCCTGGAAGCCGGGGCGTTTATCAGACACCGGGGTATCGTGATAAACTTGAACTTATAGTTAGCAGGGATACCGATGCGTCTGACCTGACTAAGGCCGCTTGCATCGGTGACTTGGCCCAGGTGAAACGTCTCCTGGAGCAGGGAGCTGATGTAAACGAAAAAGATGAGTTGAGCTGGACGCCGCTGCATTGGGCGGCATCAACGGGCGAGAAGGATGTGGCTGAATTCCTTCTCGAAAAGGGTGCGAATGTGGATGCAGAAACAAATAATGGCGAGATTCCCAGGGACCACCCCGCTCTGTCTAACGAAACCCCTCTGCATAACGCAGCTGTGTTTGGCTCCATAGAATTGGTGGAACTACTAATCTCCAAGGGTGCCAATGTTGACGCAAAGAGCAAGAATGGGGGGACACCCCTGCATCGTGCAGCTCGTGCGGGTCACGTAGAGATAGTGAGGATTCTTGTTGAGAATGGCGCCAATATTAATAGGAAGGGTGATCATTTCATGGCCACACCCATTCAATATGCTGCAATGGGACATAAACCAGTTGTTGAATACCTATTGGCTAAAGGAGCTGACATCCATGAAAGGGATGATCGTTGGGGCAATACCGCCCTGCATTATGTTGCGTGGAACGGGAATGTTGACATGTTGAAATTCCTGCTTGACAAAGGGTGGGATATTGAAGCAAAGGAATTTAACGGTGGAACACCTCTTGGGCACGCAGTGTACAACAACCAAATTAAGAGTGCACAGCTACTCTTGAATAGGGGCGCAAATGTGAATGCGCGTGGAAATTACGGTTCTACTGTATTACACGTAGCCGCACGAAAGGGCTATGAAGAAATGGTTGAACTCCTTGTTGCTAATGGAGCAGATATTAATGCCGCTACTAACGAGGGCCATACTCCATTGTGGGATGCGATAAAGAAAGGCCACACTGAAGTCGTTAAACTTCTGCGCAAGCACGGGGCCAAAGAATAATCGGAAGAACCGGTCGAATTTGAAAGGCCGTAGTTAAACATACAATACAGATATATGAGAAAAAGCCGGGATGGATTTTGCTCGGCCTTTTTTATGCGCGCGAAAAAAAATAAATGGAAAAATTAAAAGTTATTTAGACTATGGTCTGCATGTAAAACGTGATAATAGTGAGAACCGAAGGATTTGAAGTAAAAGACGTGAATGTTTTGTCGCAGGTTCCACGATTTCTTCTTCACCCTGAAGATATTAACATACGTCTGTGGGTAAATGATGAGACTTTGCTGCCGGCAAGAATCGAGGCCGATGGCTTTGTTGGTAAGGGGCTTCTGACGGGGTTTAAAGAATTCAGATATAAAGAAGTTATGCACAGTATCGAATATAATGTGTAAATTGACGAGAGTATTTTTGATCCCAATATCCCGGACGATTACAAATTAATTGACCCGGCAAATATGGCAGAAAAAGCTGAACTCGTTATGTTATGTATTTTGCCATTTAATGTTGTAATGATTACCTATGAACATATTAAAAAAAGACGGAATGGAAAAATATGTAGTAAACTGTAATTGAGCCGACTCGACAACCAGCACGCTTTCAGAGATGACAAACTCGTATGCACGGCCCACGAACTGAGCTTAGCCCAGATGACATACTTTTATGCGCTATCCCCCAAGTTGATTTTTTCTATGAGGGCAGGGAGTTCTGAAATGTGATTTATTTTCCAGGCGCTATCGGGGATTTTCTTTCCGTTATTTGTATAAGCGGTTTTCATCACGGCCTTCATGCCGACTTTTATCGCGGGCCTGATGTCCATATTAATCCGGTCTCCTACGAACAATATGTTCTCCGGGGCCTCGCCGATCCTCTCGGCGGCGATTTTGAAAATCCGGGGGTCGGGCTTTCGAAAATCAAACTCATAGGAATACATTCTCAGCTCAAAGAAATCCAATATGCCCACCTGCTCCATATGTTTTTCGAGGGAATCGCCGCTGACAAAGGTA
Organism: uncultured Pirellulales bacterium; assembly: GCA_964537355.1. Classification (GTDB taxonomy): domain Bacteria; phylum Planctomycetota; class Phycisphaerae; order Sedimentisphaerales; family Anaerobacaceae; genus NIOZ-UU13. The sequence continues at coordinate 11,373 of CAZIAN010000087.1, forward strand.
TTGGAAACTATACCGAGCTTAAGGCCGGAATTTTTCAGTTTTGTTAGAGTCTCTTTTATGTCCGGCTCGACCGTGGCGACTTTATACAAAGGTTCGTACCAAAGCCATGCAAAATGCCGCCATTGATCCCCGTCAAGCCGAATACCTTTTTTCATACCGGCCCATCTTAGAAGAGACAGGGAATTAAAATCATTTCTGGTTATATTGGAAATCAAGCGTCGAAATTGCAGTGCCGCCATGTTCCACAGGCAGTAATATTTGAAACTGCCGACCGGCTGGCCGCAGCTTTTGAGAAAATCATAGGACAATCCGGCGCCCTGGCGAAAAATCTTACCCGGATTTATCTTTCCAAAGTCCAGCAGGGTATCACCGAGGTCGAACAATAGCGCTTTGATTTTTTTATCCGTCATAATCAGCGTAAATAGTTGATGTACCTGTTTATAAAATGAATTTACTCATCCACACATCAGTCTATCTGCTTATTCTCTCAACGACGGTAAATTACCACTAAAAGCTTCCCTCGTCCAGGCAAACATTTCCTCATCAGAAATCATCGAGACCCTGTTGGCTGCGTATTCGGCATCAATTCTGTCTTTGATTTGGGTTATCCGCGGGTCATGCTTGGGTATTTCAAT
>CAZIAN010000087.1:12107-13182 GCA_964537355.1 uncultured Pirellulales bacterium
GTCATCCCTTTCAACTGGGCGTGTTCGACAACCATCGCTTCAAGCGGGGGATTGCCGGTTCGCTCACCACAGCCGAATATCGCAGTGTTTGCGGCACAGCATCCGTAAAGCCATGCCGAGGCGGCGTTCGCCTGAACCTTGTGCAAATCGTTATGGCCGTGCCATTCGAGCCATTCGGACGGGACTCCTATCTGACGAAGACCACGGACAAGTTTTGGAACACCCCGCGGCAGAGAAGCCTGTGCCCACGGCAGGCCAAACCCGAGTGTATCACAAAGCCGAATTTTGACCGGCTTGTCATATTCTTTGGAAAGTTTCATCAACTCCGCGGCAAAAGGCAGAACAAAACCTTTATAATCAGCCCGCGTTATATCCTCAAAGTGGCAGCGAGGTATAACGTCGCTGTCTAACGCCGTTTTGACAATATCCAGATATGCGTTTATCGCCTGGATCCGCGTCTTTCGCAACTTCAGGAATATATGATAATCGCTCGCCGAGGTGAGAATACCGGTTTCGCCCAGCCCCATTTTCGAGACCAGCTTAAAATCATCGGCCACAGCCCTTATCCATCCTGTTATCTCAGGATACTTGTATCGGCGTTCTCTGCAAAGTTTTATCGCCTCCTGGTCGCGTTTCGAATACAGGAAGAATTCACACTGGCGAATCAGCCCTGTCCCGCCGTCTATTTCATGCAGCAAATCGTAAATCCTGAGTATTTGCTTCGGCCTATACGGCGGCCGGGCCTGCTGGCCGTCACGAAACGTCGTATCCGTTATCCATATATTCTCCGGTATTTCGCAGGCAACTTTCTGCTTATCGAAGATTGCTTTGGGAAAATCGGTATATGGAAATGTATCGCGAAAAAGATTGGGTTTTCCCACATTTGCAAGTTTAAGGTTTTTATTCAACGTCATCTAACTCCAATACATACATCATTAGTTGAGTATATATCAACGGACTATTTTACTCTTGAATTCTATATATTCTACGAGATACGCACCACGCCTGGCGAGATACGATAATAGCCGAGGTGGGATTCGAACCCACACGCCCATTACGGGCAGGGGATTTTAAG
>CAZIAN010000088.1:0-411 GCA_964537355.1 uncultured Pirellulales bacterium
CTGTTTATTCAAGGGGGGCACTTTATGCTGTGGCCAGCCAGGATCTGAACAGCGTTTATGCAGCGACAGTGACAGCTCTCAAACAGTTGGAGGTAGAGGTCGTCGAAACTGCGAAAGACGTGTTTTATGCCAAGGTTGTGGGCAAAGTCGCAGATGGTAAGACTATTACGATACGGATGGAGCCGGGAGAAAACAATACTACCGAAATTACTATTAAAGCAAGCAAATTCCTGTCCGGCAACGAGGAAAGAGCGCGTGTTGTTTACACTCAGATAAAGCTGAATCTTTGAACGGGTATGAGCACGAGCAAAGGCAAATAACAACCCCGAGAAAGTGTTTCGCTGCTGTATATTTGATGAGCTATTTACTGCTGTTCTAATTGTTCGCTGAGGAGACGTATGTGACGGTTCT
>CAZIAN010000088.1:421-13153 GCA_964537355.1 uncultured Pirellulales bacterium
GGTCCCGAGCAAAGTCTTTTAGTCCGTCATAAAAAAAGACGGCCTCTTTTGCTCTTCTGACAGCATCTTTAATAATCTGTTCTCTGCTTTCGGTACCGGTCAATCTACCTGATGAGTCGGGTTTGTGGGAGAACACAGTCAGGCCTGCCATGACGTTTGGGTTTGACAAAACATAATTGTCGGGGTCGAAAGTTCCAAATTCGCCGGTCTTTTCTGAGAAACGTTTTCTCCTCAGAGCAAGAATCTTTTCGTGTTTGGCTCTCCAACTGGCCAGCAGGTAATAAATGTTCTGAAGTTCCGGGTCATCGAACAGTTCGGCGGTTTTGAGATAAAATATAGCGCCGTTATGGTCGATTTTTTCAGCTATCTCAAGAATCTCGAAGACGTTAAATTTAGTTTCCATTAGAATGACTTTTTCAAAAAGCTATAATCCTTTTCTGATTCGAAAACTAAAGTTTACTCAATTATTTAAAACCTTTAATTATCATGCCCGGCTGCGCCTCGCTTGTACTTATGTGCATACTTTTATTCTATTATGATATTATATTCGGGCTGCAAATTCAAATGTTCAGATGTTTTTTTATTTTCTGCTTTCTATCCTATATCTCAAGAACAGCGGCAGCGCGGAGTCTGGAATTCTTTATCGAGCAGAGTACTTCATTGGCCTGACTTAACGGGAATATTTCGATTGTAGGCGCGATAGGAATCCGGGCCGCTAAGGGTAAGAATTCTTCTGCATCCTGACGGGTCACATTTGCAACGGATTTTATTTCTTTTTCGAGCCAGAGATATTTTGCATACTCCAGCGGCGGGACAGGAGTTTCTTTACGAATGGCATTAATAATCAAACGGCCGCCTTTTTCGAGGACACCGAGGGCATCCCGGACACATTGGCCAACCGGTGTAAAATCCATAATCTTATTTAACTTATCGGGCGGCTGGTCAGAAGACCGGCCTGTCCAGACGGCACCGAGATTTTTGGCTAACTCAGCGTGTTGAGCTGTCTTTGTAAAGACATAGACCGGGCTATTCGGGAACTTATATTTGATAATCTGAATTACAATATGGGCTGATGCACCAAAACCGAACAGGCCGATCTTTTGACCATCTGTTATATCTGCAAGTCTAAGTGTGCGATAACCGATTACACCGGCACATAAAAGCGGCGCGGCTTGAGAGTCTGAAAACTCTTCAGGGATCGGATAAGCGAAATCCTCACCGATGACTGTAAATTCTGCATAACCCCCGTTTGCGTCTTTTCCGGTCCATTTTGCCATGCTACAGAGGTTCTCATTACCGGCCTGACAAAAATTACATTTGCCGCAACTGGAATAAAGCCAGGTAATTCCAACACGATCTCCGATGTTAAATTTTGTTACATTTTTTCCCTTATCAGCAACGTTCCCAACTACCTGATGGCCGGGAATAACTGACGACTTTGTAGGCCTTAATCGGCCTTCTGCTTCATCGAGGTCGGTATGGCATGCACCACAAACAGAAATCTTGATTAGAATCTGTCTATCGTCAGCCGTGGGCTTTGGTAAATCGACCAGCTCTAAAGGTTTTTCTTCGATTGGCGCATGTTTATTTAATATCATCGCCTTCATTTTGAGATTTCCTGCTTAAGTTGTTTTGCGAAGATTTGGTAACTATCATCACCGAACAGACAAAAGATAACCTTTTGAAGTCCGGTTTGCCCATTAAGGTATTCTATAGTTATATTGAGCATTATTTCGGCACAGCTTTCGATGGGAAAGCCAAAGATGCCAGCGCTGATTGCCGGGAAGGAAATGCTTTTAAGATTATTTTCGTCTGCTAATTTAAGTGAGTTTAGTGTGGCGTTTTTTAACTTTTCATTTTCGTTACCTTCCCCCATCCTGGGTCCAACAGCGTGAATTACGTGTTTGGTTTTGAGATTTCCAGCCGTAGTTATTACCGCGCCGCCTACGAAAGTACCTCCTATTTTATTACATTCAGCCTGGATTTCAGGGCCGCCTTTTGTTCTTATTGCTCCTGCAACGCCACCACCCAATATCAATCGTTCATTGGCGGCGTTGACGATGGCATCAGTTTGCATTTCTGTAATATCTCCATCATGAAGCTCCAATAAGCTATTGTTTATTTCCACTTTCATAATGTCTGCCCAATAAAAGCTCCCGGTTCCCTAATGATATCACTCAATGATATTATCGGTCGTAGCAGAGTTTTCACTGTAATTTTTCTGCTATTAATAGAGCTTTCGATAAACATAAAGTCAAGATTGTAAAATATCTTAACAAAGTGCTCGAACTTGATGGTCGATATTGTAGATGTGAGTTAAAATGTTCAATTTATATAGAGCAAATAAATGAGCAAAAAAGCATTTACACTGGTCGAGGTAATATTAGTTGTCACAATCCTGGGCATTCTTGGCGCACTAGTCTTGCCAACATTTCAGGGTCATATTACACAAGCAAAGGAGACGGCGGCTAAAGACAATCTCAAGGTAATCCGAACCCAGATAGAAATATATAAAATGAACCACAACGGAGTCCCGCCGGGATACATAAATGGCTCCGAAGCTCCGACGGCATTACTGGCGTTGCAGTTTACTGCTACGACTACTATAATGGGAGCAGTTTCTCCGTCCACTATTCCTGCCGGTGCTTATGTGAATGGACCTTATATAAAAAAACTGCCCGAAAATCCCTACAACAAATTATCTAATATTGCTTATGTAGCTCAGGGGACCGCTTTTTCTGATGCTGTGGACGGTACATCCAGTGGATGGTTGTACAAAAAAGAGACCGGTGAGTTTAAGGTTAACTACACCGGGACCGACAGCCAGGGCATTGCCTTTTACGATTATTAAACGCTGGAGAAGTACTCTACGATGAGTAGGGGTCATTTCTTTTGTCGCATTTCTTCCGAGTTGTTCTGAATTTTGCGTTTTGGCGTTTTAAGCTGGAATGATGTGGACAACCTGCGAAAAAAGATTTATAATCACTTCAGGATTCATTATATAATTTAGGGTATTAGGGGTAGAAAATAACAGGCGGCGGCCGGATTCGAACCGGCGAATAACGGTTTTGCAAACCGTCGCCTTAGGCCTCTTGGCTACGCCGCCAAAGTCAATAAAACCGTAATTCTACAATTTTATGCCTGATTCGGCAATAAAATTAGCTTTTATTTTTTTAGGAGATTATAAGATTTTTGCAATAAATTTACCGACAGAAGCGTCTGGACTTTTATAGATAGTGTCTAACTATTATTTTTAGAATGTTAATTAATGAATCTGTACTTGTGTGATGACAAATGTTCTGGAAGAAACGGTGTTGATAAAAAATACGTAGAACACTGGTTTATGCAGGGATATTTATGCGACAGATGTTTATAAAGAACTCGAATATGCCAAGAATATACCAGGGTAAATGTTTCCTGGTGACTTCGCTGATAACCTGTTTGGTTTTTGTTCAGGTTGGATGTCGAACACCATCGGAGCATCGTCAGGAAGCCGATAAAGTTGCTTCGGATATCATTACGGAAAAGCAGGAAGAAGCCCTCGGAAAGACAGAATCTTTCAGCATTGAGCGTCCAAGCGATATACTAAGACGCCGTCTTATGACTGAACAGCAATTGCTTTATTCAAGTAAAGCTTCATTAGGTACTGACCAGCTTGCTCGCATCGAGCACTGGCCCAAGGATGAATATCCTCAGGCCGGTTCGTCACCTGACGCCAATATCCCGATTGAACCCAACAAACCGCTGAAGATTTCTTTGGTTGATGCTTTACAGATAGGGGCGCGCAACAGCGATGAATATCAAACACGCAAGGAAAATGTTTTTCGAGAAGCATTAGACCTCGACTTGGAACGTAATGCTTTTCGCAATATTTTTGTCGGACAGGTCGATAGTCTGCTCAATACAGACAGCAGCGGCAGCAGTACTATAAGCGGTACTGAGAACAGTGCGTCAATAGGATTAAGCCGAAGATTACAAAGCGGAATCGACTTGAGCACTGCTCTGGCAGTTGACTTAGCGAATTTACTTACGCAGGGAGGTGCATCATCGATGGGTTTGGCGGGGGATGCGAGCATCTCAATTCCTCTGTTACGAGGTTCCGGCAGGCATATAATAACAGAAAATCTGACTCAGGCCGAGCGAAATGTTGTGTACGCCATTCACGAATTCGAGCGTTACAAACGTACGTTTGCCGTCAATGTAGCGAGCGAGTACCTGTCTGTCCTTCGCCAGACAGATGAGGTGACCAATGCAGAGGAGAACTACCGATCGCGGATATCGACGTCCCGCCGAGCCCGTCGATGGACCGATGCAGGCCGGACAAGCGAAATCGAAGTTGACCAGGCGGTCCAGAGTGAATTAGGGGCACGCAGCCGTTGGATATCGGCAAAGGAAAGCTATAAGAATCGTATCGATGTGTTTAAGAGTACTTTGGGTCTTCCTACAGATGCTTTGATTGAACTGGATCCGAATGACCTTGAAGAACTCCGGGCCCCGGCGCTGAAGATGGTTGAAGAAATTTTAACAAGGCAGGTTACCGAGACTACTCAGGTAACACCTCCAGCAGATGCACCTATTGAATTAGTGCCACCCACCGATGAGGATGCCGGTCCTTTCGAGATCGATGAATCGAAGGCAGTCCGGCTTGCTCTTGAGAATCGCCTTGATTTACAGGTGGCTCTTGGGGAGGTATATGATGCTCAAAGACAGGTCGTAGTCCGTGCGGATGCATTAGGAGCAGAGCTGACGTTTCTTGGTTCCGCCGATGTCGGGTCGCATAGAGGAATTGGTTCAGCGGGATCAGATGATGCACAGCTTCATTTTAATGAGGGCAGCTATTCGGGGCTGCTTAACCTTGAATTACCTTTAGAACGAACTGCTGAGCGGAACTCATACAGGAAAAGTCTTATTGATCTGGAGCAGGCAACACGCAATGTGCAGACACTTGAGGACCAGATAAAGCTTTCTATCCGCAATGAGTTAAGGGGTTTATTGGAATTACGCGAGACTCTTAAAATTCAGGCCCAGGCAGTTGTCTTAGCCAGGAAACGTGTAAACAGCACAACACTTTTTGTTGAGGCTGGAAGGACGGAAATCCGTAATTTACTGGAAGCACTGGATTCGCTTCTTGGAGCGCAAAACTCGCTGACTTCGGACGTTGTGAGTTACCGAGTGGGCGAACTGGAGTTACAACGTGATATGGGTGTTCTCCAGGTTAACGAAAGGGGATTGTGGCGAGAATTTTCGCCAGAGGTAGTTAATCATGTCAAACAATAATGTAAAAAACGGTCGTAGCGGTCTGAAGTCTCCCAAAGTTATTGGAGCGATTGTAATTGTTTCTTTAATCTGCATAATTGTGTTATGGCTCAAAGTTGTACGGGGCAGTGAGCAGACCGGCAGCGATCTTGTGACTTTTGTTGCAAAACGAGGACCTCTTACGATCAGTGTGCTGGAGTCCGGCACAATAAAGCCGAGGGAACGTCTTATCATCAAAAACGAGCTTGAAGGAAGGACGTCCATCATTAGCCTCATTTCCGAAGGTGCAAAAGTCAAGAAGGGTGACCTGCTGGTTGAGCTGGACGCAAGTGCACTTGCAGATGCCTTGATAGACCAGGAAATCAGCGTGCAGAATGCCGAAGCCGCCTTTATAGATGCGAACGAGACTTTTGCAGTTACGGAGAACCAGGCACAAAGCGATATTGATGTCGCAAAGCTGACATTACAATTCGCCGAACAGGATTTACAGCAGTACAAAGAAGGCCAGTATCCTAAGGATCTGAAAACTGCAAACAACGAAATAACATTAAGAGAAGAGGAGCTAACACGTGCACAAGAGACCCTTGCGTGGTCACAAAAATTATTCGCGGAAAAGTACCTCTCCAACACCGACTTACAAGCTGACAAACTGGCAGTGACTCGCAGTAATAACAACCTGGAACTGGCAAAGGAAGAACTTCGTTTACTTCAGGAGTACACCCGCCAGCGAAATATAGATCAGTTTGAGAGCGATTTTCACCAGGCGAAGATGGCTCTTGAAAGAACTCAGCGGAAGGCCCGAGCAGATGTTGTGCAGGCGAAGGCTGACTTAAAAGCTAAAGAGCTTGAATATACACGCCAGGTAACCAAATTGGAAAAGATCAAAGATCAAATCGATAAAGCTACGGTATTGGCTCCAGCGGATGGGACAGTAATCTATGCTACCAGTGCTCGAAGGGGAGGCTTCCGTGACAATAGAGAGCCGTTGGATGAAGGTGTCGAAGTTTTCGAGCGGCAGGAGTTGATTTATCTTCCCACCGCCACGTCAGCCATGGCTGAGGTGGATATTCATGAGTCGAGCCTTGAAAAGGTTCGATTGGGGCTTCCTGCCATCGTAACGGTTGATGCACTTCAGGGTAAGACTTTTTTCGGCAGTGTCGGCCAAATTGCTCCTTTGCCCGATCCGGCGAGCATGTGGATGAATCCTGACCTTAAGGTCTATAACTCGGAGGTTTACCTGGAAGGTGATACGCCTGACCTGCGCACAGGAATGAGCTGCAAAGTAGAGATCATCGTACAGCAGTATGAGGATGCTGTGTACATTCCTGTTCAGGCGGTTATACGTATTGCTGGGCAGCCGGCTGTATATGTTGTAAAAGATGGAACCATCGAGGAACGTGAGGTAACAATCGGCCTTGATAATAACCGGATGATTAGAATTATAGATGGAATCCAGGAGGGTGAAGTTGTTCTTTTGACGCCTCCTTTAAAATCCGCAGCGATGGATGAAGCATCCGGAGGAATGAGCAGCAAAGAGAATGAATCCAGCGGTGAGCTGGATGCTCTAAAGCAAAGAATAAATGAACAACTCGTCGAGGCAAATGGGACGCAGATCGTCAAACCTGGCACTCCTTTGAGTATGGAAGAGCGGCGGAAGATGCAGCAGCAATTACTCGGTGCCGGTAAGGAACAGGGAGAGGGCCCGAAACAGGGAAGGAACCCAGAACAAGGAAGAGGCGGCAGAGACCAGTGATCGGAAAGGAATCGGTAGATGGCTGAACAAGGCTATCCAAACGACCATCAGGAAATCGTTCAACTCAAAGAAGCGCGCAAGGTTTACCAGATGGGTATGCAGGAGGTCAATGCTCTCGCTGGTGTAACAATCTCTTTTAAAAAGGGCAGCTTTTGGGCGATTATGGGCCCCAGCGGGTCTGGAAAAAGCACTATGATGAACATTCTCGGTTGTCTGGATCGCTTGAGTTCCGGTCAATATTATATCGAAGGGCAGGATGTAAGTCAGCTCGACGACGATTCACTTAGCGAGCTTCGGCTCAAACATCTCGGATTTATCTTCCAGAGCTTTAACCTGATTCCGCAGTTGACGGTTCAGCGGAACATTGAGCTGCCGCTCTATTACCTTGGATGGGATGCTGAACAAAGCGCTGGCCGCGCCCGCGAGCTTGCCGATGAAGTCGGGCTCGGTGAACGATTGGGCCATCGACCAACGGAACTGTCCGGTGGACAAATGCAGCGGGTAGCTATCGCCAGAGCACTAGCGAATGATCCCCAAGTCATTTTTGCCGACGAACCGACAGGTAATCTGGATTCGATAACGGGCGAACAAATCATGGAAGTCCTGGCAAATCTGAACCAGCAGGGCAAAACTATCATTATGGTCACCCATGAGCCCAATATTACGATGTATGCCGATAGCCGACTGCGTATGATTGATGGAGTAGTCGATAGAATTGAAGTGAAATCACATGAGACAAACTAAGTTCGTAAGAAATATCTGGCTTGGCATTGAGAATCTGCTGCTCCATAAGCTGCGTTCGTTCCTGACTATGCTGGGTGTTGTTTTCGGTGTTGGAAGTGTGGTGGCCATGTTATCAGTAGGAGAAGGCGCCAGCGCAGAAGCCCTTGATCAAATCCGTAAGCTTGGGAGTAACAATATTATCATTTCATCTGTCAAGTCTGCGGAAGAGGAACAAGCCACTACTACTCATTCGCATATGAGTATTTACGGGCTTTTGTATGAAGATCATACCAGAATAGCAGAGAGCTTCGGGAGTATCCGACAGGTGGCGCCAGTAAAGCTGATGCGAAAGGAGTCACGTCTGCGTGAAAGGGCGATGGAACTGCGAGTAGTTGGGACGACACCTGAATGGTTCGAGCTTGTTCCTCGTGAGGTTGTTGCCGGGCGGGTGCTTCTGCCATCCGATGAGGAAAAGAAAGCCCCTGTGGCCGTGCTGACGGAATTCGGCGCTCGCAAAATTCTGGCAACGGAGCATTCTATAGGCCAGACAATCCGCATTGGCGGGGACCAGTTTGAGGTTGTCGGTATCATCAAAAGTGAAAGCGGACAGGCGGGAAACATTCAGATTCCTGACCAGCAGGTTGACGTATATATTCCAATTGAGGTAGCGCGCATATACTTCGGCGATGTATTTACGAGGCGTACTTCGGGTGGAGACGAACGGGAAAAAGTGGAACTGCATCAAATCATTGTCCGAGTGGATGATTCGGGCAGCGTTGAGGGCACGGCGATTGGTATAGAACAAATGTTGGGTCGGTTTCACAAGAAAAAGGATTATTTGGTTAGTGTTCCCCTGGCTTTACTCAAGCAGGCCGAAGCTACGAAGCGAACTTTTAATATTGTCTTAGGCTCAATTGCGGGTATAAGCTTGCTCGTAGGTGGAATCGGGATTATGAATATTATGCTGGCCTCAGTAACAGAACGCACCCGTGAGATAGGAATTAGACGTGCTATCGGCGCCAAGCGAAAACAGATTATCTATCAGTTCCTCATTGAAACCGTTGTTCTTTCAACCATGGGGGGTATCATTGGTTTGGGTGTCGGTGTTCTTATCCCGCTGTTAATAACTTACTTTTCGGGTATGATTACTGTTATAACCTTGAAAGGAATTTTACTGCCGCTTCTAATCAGCATGACTATCGGCATCCTATTCGGACTGTATCCGGCCATAAATGCCGCCAAAGTAGATCCTATCGTAGCTTTAAGACATGAATAATGTATTAGATGGGATATTTCAAAGTCGCCAAGTGGTGAATTTTTGTACATTTTTTCACAAACCGTGAAGGTTTTTATTTTTTTCGCAATATATTTAAGTATCAAAGCGTCTATAATAACGTCTATAATATGGTTAAAGACTATCCATTTAGATTGAAATTGTCTGATATTGTTGATGTAAGCATGTCAATTGATGGAAGTGTAGGTTTTACGGGAACTTGCAGGATGGAGCTTTCGATGCAATAATTCAAAATGGAGCAAGTAAGGAGTTGTTTTTTGATATTATTTTCACATTTTTTACTGTATAATGGAAAAAATATGGATAAACGCATTCAAGAAAGGACTGTATAGGAGAAAAATAATATGTTTGGAAAATTTCAGCCTGTGACATTGTTATTTTTTGTGCTTGGATTTGCTGTTATCTCGGGTTTTACGGGTGGATGTAGTCCTGAGCAGTATAAGGCCGATGCCGACAAAGAGGTTTACAAGATTATCGATGAAAAATGGGAGGACGAGTTTGGCCAGAGAGCAAATTATATAATCAGCGACAGTAATGCTGTCACATCGCCAATTGACATCCAGGTTGAAAAAGTAGTCCCGCCATCAGGCGTAATCAGTCTTTCAGAGGCGGTCTCCATAGCTACGAAATACAACCGGACCTATAAAAGTCGAAAAGAGACGCTTTACCGGTCGGCGCTTAGTTTAACAGGAACACGATATACTTACGCAATAAAGTGGTTTGGGACTGTAGACGGCACTTACACGGACGATAAAAGCGGTGGAGATGACGTAACAATACAAACATCGACAGAAACAAGCAAAAGAGGGCTGCTTCTCGATGGAGTGGTGTATAATGCCAGTATTGCGGTTGATTGGCTACGTTATCTTACCGGCGACCCGCAGAATTCATTGGTTTCGCTTTTAAGCGGTGATGTGACCATACCTTTGTTAGGCAGCGGTGCAGGTAAAGTCGCCCAGGAGAACCTTACCCAGGCTGAGAGAAATGTATTGTATCAGATACGCTCGTTCAACCGTTACCGCAAGCAGTTTATAGTTGATATTGTGGCTCAATATTACAATATTTTAGAGAAAAGAGCCAACGTAATCAATGCTGAAAACAACTATAAGAGCCTGCTTGAATCAAAAAAGCGTCTGACAATTGAGGTTGAAACCGGAACAAAGGCCCCTTCCGATGTGGATGAGACTGAGCAGCAGTTGCTGAGCGCGGAAAATAGCTGGGTTACGGCCCAACAGAGTTACGAAGGGGCGCTTGACCAATTCAAGGTAACGTTAACTTTACCAACCGATGCAGATATAGTATTGGATCCGAATGAATTAAAGTCATTGGAGGATATTGGGATAAGCCAGGTCGATTATACACCGGAGATGGCCATTGAAACGGCGCGACAATGGCGTCTGGATTTAGCTAACAGCGCCGATGCGGTTGAGGACGCGGAGCGGAAACTTGTTTTAGCTGCCGAGGGCCTTGGTGTGCAACTGGATCTAACCGGCGGTATGAATGTAAGCTCACCGGCAGGAAACAAGTTCGACCGGTTGCAGTTTCAACAGGGGGTTTACAGCCTCGGTTTTGCAGCCGATTTGCCTTTTAGCCGGGTTGCTGAACGCAATGCTTACCGAGAGGCACTGATAACTTTAGAACAGCAGCTCCGGGAATATGAGAATGACCAGGATAATATTGAATTAGCTATGCGTGCGGCACTTCGCGACCTGAAGGCCAAATCCGAACAGTACCGTATTCAACAAATGGCTTTAGTTTTAGCCCAAAGGCGAAAGAATACTCAAGAGATGTTATTAAGCATTGGACAAGGGTCAACGCGACTTTTACTTGATGCACAGTCAAATCTATTAAGGGCTCAAAATAATGTTACGAATGCATTAGTGGCCCATGCAGTTGCAAAATTGGGGTTTTATAGAGATGTAGGTATTTTACAGGTTAAACCGGATGGAATGTGGGAGGCACAAGAACAATGATAAAACATAAAAATAGAAGGCAGAATGAATTGGTTAATCGGCAGCGTCGTATGCGGGGATTTATCATAAAGAGCAAAAAGATGTGGGTGATTTTGATAGTTGCTGCGATTGCCCTTACTGGGGTGCTTTTATTAGGTTCGATAAGGAAAGGCGGCTCGGCCGGTTCGGGTACAAACATGAGCACATTCATTGTACGCCGGGATGATTTAACCATTTCAGCTTCCGAAAGCGGCAGTATCAAAGCCCGTACTTCCATAGATATCAATTGCAAGGTCGAGGGGCAGTCCACAATAATCAGTATTGTCCCAGAAGGTATTTTTATTACCGAAGAAGACGTAAAGAATGGGAAAGTGCTTGTTGAACTGGACAGCTCAAATCTGGAAGAGCAGATTGCCACAAGGGAAATTGATTTTGCCAGCAGCGAAGCGGCCCTCACTGAGGCAAGGGAGGCGTACGATATTCAGGTAAAACAAAATGAGAGTGATATTGCGGCTGCTGAACTGGCGGTAAAGTTTGCTTTGCTGGACTTTAAGAAATACCTGGGTGAGAGCGTAGCGAAGAAGGTGATTGATGCCGTAGGTGATGATCCGAATGCAAATTTTGATATGGTGTCGCTCCTTGACGACTACGACCCCAACGATCCCAACAGTTTGGGCGGAGCGGCTTCACAGCAGTTGAATAATTACCAGGATTCTATTCTTCTTGCCAAAGGCAATTTGGAAAGAGCGATAGACGTAAATGAAGGACAACAAAAGCTTTACGATGCAAATTATGCGTCAGAGCTTGATTTGACAAGCTCCAAGCTGGATGTAGCCAGATATAAGATTCAGAAAAAATCGGCCGAGGAAAATCTGATATTGTATGAGCTTTATGATTTTCAAAAAGAATCAGAAAGGTTTTTGAGTGACTATTATGAGGCAAATCGCCAACTGGCGCGGACTCATGCCCAGGCCCGCTCAAGGCTTGCACAGGCACAGGCCAAGTTAAGAGGTGCAGAATCAACCTGGAGGCTGCGAAAAGACCGGCTGGAAAAATTAAAAGATCAGATTGCTGCATGTGTAATTAAGGCTCCTGCTCCGGGTCTGGTAGTATATGGTTCGAGCGGTGATTTTATGCGGGGGCGAACCAGGATTATCGAAGAAGGAGGGACGGTTTATGAGCGACAAAAGATTATAGAGCTGCCTAATCTATCACAAATGATCGCTGAAATAGATGTGCACGAGTCTGCGGTCGATAAGGTCCGTCCCGGCCAGAGGGCAAAAATCGTTGTCGATGCTTTTCCGGACCAATCATTCACAGGAGAAGTGCTCAAGGTTGCGCCTTTACCTGACCCGCAGCGTGGTTTTCTTAGTCCAGATATGAAGGTTTACAAGACGCAGGTGAGCATAGAAGGATCTCACAATTATCTCAAACCCGGAATGTCAACCAAGGTTGACATTCTCGTTGAGCAGTTGAAAGATGTTTTAATTGTGCCCATTCAGGTTGTCGCAAGGCGTGATGGTAAAAAAGTGTGCTATTGTTTAACGTCGCAGGGACCAGAGCCTCGCGAGGTGCAAACAGGCGCCTTTAACGATACGTTTGTACAGATTATCGAAGGTTTGGAAGTCGGCGATGAAGTTTTATTAAATCCGCCGTTGGTAACTGAAACAAGTGCCTCAGGTAATTTATACGATAAGAAAAAGCCAGAGCAGGGTCAGGATGCTGGTGGCCCGGCTGGTGACAAAGGATTCTCG